>NZ_VTQF01000007.1:0-85251 GCF_008763935.1 Streptococcus mitis | reverse complement strand
GTTTTATATATTGTTTTAAGAAGTATAAGTAAAAATGGGGAAGTACCAACAGATTTTCGGTTGCTGTCTTTGGTCCTTGCTTATATTATCATTAGTATTGGTAGTAGCTTATTACTTTATTATGTTTTAAATCGTGTCATTGAGTTAGAAGAATTTCAAATTGATTTAAGAAACTATCAAAACTTTTTAAAGCAAGAAAAAAGGAATGTTTTAATATTATATATAACGATGCTCTGTTTTTTGATTATAGGAATAGTGACTGCTGCAATTTTTATAAGTTCGGGTAATTATATTAGTCTTGTATTAACTTTATCATCATATTTTATCGTATACACTATTTTAAATACCAAATTGATTAAACGCAGCATGATATTGAGACAGTTATACAAAGAATTAAGTAATAAGGAGAGTTAATAATGAATGATAAAATATTGCCAATCGGAAGTGTGATTCAACTTCATAACGGAGAAGTGAAGTTAATGATTTTATCTCGTTTTCCACTCTATAATAATCAAGGGACAATTGGTTATTTCGATTATTCGGCATGTTTATATCCAAATGGAAATACGGATAATCAATGTTATTTTTTTAACAAAGAAGATATAAGTAAAGTTTGGTTTGAGGGGTATATTGATGACCAAGAAAAAAGCGCTCAACAGCTTTTTGAGAAGGAACAAAAAAATATTAAATACCCTCACTTAAAGTTAAATAACATATAGAAAAAGTAGATTTAGAGATAGGAACAAGGAGTACAAGCGAACAGATGGACTTTTTTGTAGTCATTTCAGGTCGTCGAGTTGATTTGGCAAACGGACATTACGTGGATTATGTTGGTCATGGCTATCCGTTTGGGCTACGATTTGACATCTCTCCTTTGCTTATAAGTAATCTTTTTATTAAAAGAGTTGTATCAGAAGGATATTCGGATACCGTGGATGAACACTACTGCCAAGAAGCTCTGCGTAAGGAATACCTAAATGCAGGTATGGTATCCAGTGTTTATGTTAAGGAGGAAGTGAATGAAGATTGATGTATCGGAAGTTCTGTTACAAAAAGAGTTGTTGAGTATCTCTGTTGAGAGTATTAAATCACAGCTTTCTGTTTCGAGAAGTCGTCTATCAGAGGTCGTTTCAACTGATAGCCTCAAAGGGGCAGTGAAGGATGCCATTAACCAGAAAGTGACCAACTATCAGATACCACTGGTCGATAACTATATCAATACCTTGGATAGTATTTTCAGTCGCTATGAAGGGATTTTGAAATTATTCCAAGATACTGTGTCAGAGACTAATACTAGTGCGATTATTCATACAGAATATCTAGAGAGCCTCAAGCAACGTATAAAAGATCCTGTTAATGATTTGAATAAAATTTCAAGTGAGGCACTAATTATCTATGCAGGGATTGGTGATATTCTGACGTTAACGAATCCTAGTTTGGATAGTGTGAAGGCGAGCTATAGTGAAGCAGTCAAGAGTTTAGATGATACCATAGAGAACATGGAAGCTTTTAATAGTGTTCTTTTAAAGACAGATACTTTTGACCTTATAGATATGCAAAATAGTGAAATTGCTACCCTATAATGAAAAAGAGGCCAAACGTCAAGGATTGAGAGGAAATGAAGTTGAGGCTAGTAAGGCGACAGGTTTTGTGATAGATGCGGCTAAGGCAGCGGGAACAACTGTTGCAGGGATTGCTGGAGCTAGCGTTGGAGCAACGCTAGCAGGTGTTGGGTTAGGTCTATTAGGTGTTGCAACAGCCCCTGCTTGGGCAACTGGAGTAGTAGCGATTGCAGCATCCGCAGGTGCTGTAGCTGGTTTGAACTGGCTTGATAAAAAGTTTAATGTCACTGATAACCTGAAAAAAGGTGCCAATAGCCTGATCAAAGGCATGAGAGGATGGTTTAAATGATACTGGAACGAATTAAAAAAACATTTGAATTTCAAAGAAGTAGAATAAAGGGACCGGTTCCTCTTTGGGGGGTATTAAATGGGATTTTTATTTTGTATCCTATAGCCTTTTTTATGTTTATGGCAGGAGGATTAGAGGTGCTCAACAATCCCTCTTTGTATCAAACATTGCTTATTACAGGGATTGTTATTTGGGTTTTAAATCTAGTATTTTTACTAGATCTTAAGCGAGGGATTTTAACCAGTTTTGGAACCTATCTCATGTATCTGACTGGTCATATTTATATCATTATTGGTTTTAGTGCTATGAGTGGGGACCATAATTTTATTGGATTAAAGCTATCCCTCCCTCTTATCCAATCCATTATTGTAATAGTCGTCATGAGCTGCTTGGTCGATTTGGACTCTGAAGAAGTTATCTCGCAGAAAGCCAGCAAAGTTATGCTTAACTTTGTATTCGCTCCTCCGCTTATTATATCGTGTGTCTGTATATTTTTAGCGATGTTTGGATATGAATATTTTTGGGGGTGGGGTTTATCCTTGCTTTCGATGACCTTTGGACATTTGTTTTATGCTACATGGTTTATAATTATCTATGCCTACCAACACCGTCATGATGTTGAGGAAGAAACTTCAATCAAGCATATAAAAGTAAACCCAGATATGATTTCAAACAGAGAATTTGACAGAGATAGATTTAAAAAGTAAAGTTTTCAAAGGCATGAGAGGATGGTTTAAATGAAGAAACGATTTCATAGAACATTTGTAGATATATTAAATAATGCTAAGGGACCAGTTCCGATGTGGGGGACACTAACCCAAGTATTTGTTATATTTCCTTTGATAATGTTCATGTTCTTTATGACAGCAAATAGTCTTATAAATCAATATTTTTTCAGTTCTATAAATATCATAGCAGTAGTTTTAGAGTTACTTTCTTTTATAATTATTTTAATGTCAAAGTTACAAAGTAATTTTGCAACGGGACTAATTACCTATATTATGGGTGTTGTTACATATATAACTGCTCCCTTTGCTGTAATAGGACTAGGTGGAGGAGAACAATTCCTTTTATTTCAGTTATTTGTAATACTTTTATATCCAATAATAATTTTTCTTCTTATGCTATTATTAGGTGGTGTTGATGGTCAGCAAGTGCTGAAAGAAAAAGTTATTAGTGTAATTTTTGGTATCCCAGGAGCTATTATTGTAATTTCAGTTATCTTACTTATTTTAATAGGAAACCCTGCTGCTTCTTGGTTATTATTTGGATTACAATTGCTATTTTCACCTTTTCTATTTCTTTCGTGGGGGTATATACTTTATCCATTAAGACATAGGTCAGATGTATAAAGTTTTGAGGTGCCAATAGCCTGATCAAAGGCATGAGAGGATGGTTTAAATGATTATTGAAAGAGTCAAAAAATTTTTTGAGTTTCAAAGAAGGAGTGTCCATGGACCAGTTCCTCTTTGGGGAGTATTAAATGGGATTTTTATTTTGTATCCCTTGGTATTTACAGGATTTTGGCTTGCAGGATTAAGGATTTTAAAAAATCCTGCCTTACATCAAGGCTTGATTATTACAGGGATTGTTGTTTGGATTTTAAATCTGGTTTTTCTTTTGGATCTTAAGCGAGGGATTTTAACTAGCTTTGGAACCTATCTCATGTATCTGACGGGCCATGTTTATGCCATCATTGCTTTTAGCAGTTTAAGTGGGGATCATAGTTTTATTAGTTTGAAAATTTTCCTCCCCCTTATTTTTGCTATTATAGTTGTTATTGTTGGGACTTGTCTGGTCAACTTAGATTCTGAAGAAATTTTATCAGAAAAGGCCATCAAAAATGTCTATAATTTTTTATTTGGACCTCCTGTAATTTTATCGCTTTGCTTTATTTTTTTAGGGATGATTGGATATGATTATTTTATGGGATGGGGGATGTCTTTATTATTCATGATTTTTGGGCCTTATTTGTACCGAACATGGCTTTATATTATCTATGCCTACCAACACCGTCATTATGTTGAAGAAACAGCTTCAATCAAGCATATAAAAGTAAACCCAGATATGATTTCAAACAGAGAGTTTGACAGAGATAGGTTTAAAAAGTAAAGTTTTAAAAGGTATGAGAGGATGGTTTAAATGATACTGGAACGAATTAAAAAAACGTTTGAACTTCAAAGAAGGAGTGTCCACGGACCAGTTCCTCTGTGGGGGGTATTAAATGGGATTTTTATTATATATCCTATAGCATTTTTGGCGTTTTTTGCAGGAGGATTAGAGGTGCTCAACAATCCCTCTTTGTATCAAGGCTTGATTATTACAGGAATTATTGTTTGGGTATTAAATCTAGTTTTTCTTTTGGATCTTAAGCGAGGGATATTAACCAGTTTTGGAACCTATCTCATGTATCTAACTGGTCATTTTTATGCCATTATTGGCTTTAGCACTATGAGTGGCGACCATAGTTTTCTTGGTTTAAAAATTTTCCTTCCTCTAATCTTTTCCATTATTATGAATATTGTTATGAGTTTGATGGTTGACTTAGACTCTGAAGAAATTTTATCAGAAAAGGCCTCCAAAAATTTCTATAATCTTGTATTTGGTCCTCCTATGATTTTATCTTTTATTTGTGTTTTTTTAGCGATAATTGGATATGAATATTTTTGGGGATGGGGAATGTCTTTATTCTTCATGATTTTTGGGCCTTATTTGTACCGAACATGGTTTTATATTATCTATGCCTACCAACATCGTAATGATATTGAGGAAGAGACTTCAATCAAGCATATAAAAGTAAACCCAGATATGATTTCCAACAGAGAATTTGACAGAGATAGATTTAGTAGAAAGGTAACTAAAGATGATTAAAGAAATACAACTACATATGAGCCATTTGATGACAGACCAGGTCCAGATTCAAGCGGACGAACTATTGGAGTTATTTGTTCATACAGAACTCCTTCCCTATACTGATGGTATTTATAAAGATGGCCCTACCATTTTTGAGATGACTCCAACTCAATTTAACGAAGAAAAGCAAGATGTGGGAGTCTATATTCCAGTTATATCTGAAGCAGAGCCAACAAGTCAACTGGATTATCAGGCATCTCTAGATATAGAAGGAATTAGCAAGCGGGTTCTATTTGATGGTAGCTTGGATGAAACAATTGAGGAGATGAAAGCTTATATTCGTGATCATGGTTGGGAGTTGCAAGATAAGTTATACCTAGTCTTGATACCTGTTTATGATGATTTGTTTGTGGATTTGATTATCCCAGTGGAGAAGTAAAATGGCAGAAATTACATATGGTATGAATCAATCCTTAATGATGAGTAATGTCTTGAGTGTGAACTATAATATTGTCGGTGATGAGATTGCAGTAGCCTTTCAAGATATGATTCAAACAGCTGTAGCGGCAGGATATACACCTAAAAGCAATCCCTTTTACTCATGCCCCCATATCGGAGAATTGGAAGATGGAACATACAACATCACAGTCTATCTTCCCGTTCATGAGGCTTATCTAGGAAAAGAAGAGATAATGGAGGGGACAGCCTATAACAGTTATTTTTTGGTTCCTCGAATGGCAGGAGTAAGAGTTACTGGAGAGGAAGCTGTTGACTTTGATAAGGCTATATACTTGCTAACCAAATTATTGCTTGATAATGACTTAGAAGAATCTACACCCGTATTTTATATTTCAAGCAAGATAAATGATGTTTTGTATACAGATATCATGGTAGGGATTAGAGAAAAAAGGGATTAATTCTGAACTGTAAATATTTTTACTATTGATGTTGATAGGAAAAGAGTTAAACATTAATAAATGAAGGGGAATTAGAAAGTAACAAATGAACGGTATTATCAACTTAAAAAAAGAAGCGGGCATGACCTCGCATGATGCGGTTTTTAAACTGCGTAAGATTTTGGGAACCAAGAAAATTGGTCATGGTGGGACCTTGGATCCGGATGTGGTGGGTGTTTTGCCTATTGCAGTTGGCAAGGCAACCCGCATGGTCGAGTTCATGCAGGATGAGGGCAAGGTCTATGAGGGGGAAATCACTCTTGGCTATTCAACGACGACAGAGGATGCCAGTGGGGAAGTGGTTGCAGAGACGCCTGTTTTGTCGCACTTGGATGAAAAGCTTGTTGATGAAGCAATTGCCAGTCTGACAGGACCTATTATTCAGATTCCGCCTATGTATTCGGCAGTCAAGGTCAATGGTCGCAAGCTTTATGAGTATGCGCGTGCTGGTCAGGAAGTGGAACGGCCAGAACGTCAGGTGACCATTTATCAGTTTGAGCGAACAAGTCCGATTTCTTATGATGTCGAACTTGCACGTTTTACTTTTCGTGTGAAATGCAGTAAGGGAACTTATATCCGTACCTTATCAGTTGACTTGGGAGAGAAACTTGGATATGCTGCCCATATGTCACATCTGACACGGACCAGTGCAGCAGGTTTGGAATTGGAAGATTCACTGACCTTGGACGAAATTGCTGAAAAAGTGGAGGCTGGTCAATTAGACTTTTTCCATCCTCTAGAGATTGGGACAGGCGACCTTGTCAAAGTTTTCCTAACTCAAGAAGAGGCTACCGAGGTACGCTTTGGTCGTTTTATTGCGTTAGAACAGTCGGATAAGGAATTGGCTGCTTTTGAAGGAGATAAATTGCTAGCCATTCTAGAAAAACGGGACAATCTCTACAAGCCAAGGAAGGTTTTTATCTAATCTAACTGGAGTTTGGGGATGGAATTCTTCCCCTAGACTATTCAAATCAGACTATAAATTTTGCAAAAAATGTGATAGAATAGACGACGGATAAAAAAACGGAGGATAGCATGCAAAATAGACCAATCATTATCGGAGTGACAGGTGGTTCTGGTGGAGGAAAAACCAGTGTTTCAAGGGCAATTTTATCGCATTTTCCTGATGAAAAGATTTCCATGATTGAGCATGATTCATACTACAAGGATCAGTCTCATTTGACCTTTGAAGAGCGTGTCAAAACCAACTACGACCATCCTTTTGCCTTTGATACAGACTTGATGATTGAGCAGATTAAGGAATTGTTGGCAGGGCGTCCGGTGGACATCCCGACTTATGACTATACAGAGCATACACGAAGTAGCAAGACCTATCGTCAGGAGCCTCAGGATGTCTTTATCGTTGAGGGGATTTTAGTCTTGGAGGACAAGCGCCTGCGCGATTTGATGGATATCAAGATTTTTGTGGATACGGATGATGATGTGCGCATTATTCGTCGTATCAAGCGCGATATGGAAGAACGTGGCCGTAGTCTTGATAGCGTTATTGACCAGTATTTAGGTGTGGTTAAACCCATGTACCATCAGTTTATCGAGCCGACTAAGCGTTATGCTGATATCGTCATTCCTGAGGGAGTCAGCAATACAGTTGCTATTGACCTATTGACGACCAAGATTGCAAAGATTTTGGAAGAAGCTCGAAACAGCAAATAATCAGATGTGGAGGCCTTGCCTCCTTTTTTATTTTTCCCTCATAATGGTACATAAATGGAGATTTTTAGGCATATTTTTGGTATAATAATACCCATGAAAGAGCAAGAAAATGAATAGTAGGTGGAGATGGAAAAGTATTTATCGGTAACAACTTTGACCAAGTATCTGAAAATGAAATTCGATAAAGACCCTTACTTGGAACGGGTCTATTTAACTGGTCAAGTTTCCAACTTTCGTAAACGACCTTCTCACCAATATTTCTCCCTAAAAGATGACCATGCAGTTATTCAAGCGACTATTTGGTCTGGGATTTATCAGAAATTAGGCTTCGATTTGGAAGAAGGGATGAAAATCAATGTGATTGGGCGTGTACAGGTCTATGAACCAAGTGGTAGCTACTCCATCATCATTGAAAAAGCAGAGCCTGATGGGGTTGGAGCGCTTGCGATTCAGTTTGAACAACTCAAGAAAAAATTGACAGAAGAAGGCCTGTTTCAAGAACGCTTCAAGCAACCTCTGCCCCAATTTTCTAAGAGAATTGGTGTAGTAACCAGTCGCAGTGGAGCCGTGATTCGAGACATTATCACGACCGTCAGCAGACGCTTTCCAGGTGTCGATATCTTACTTTATCCGACCAAGGTTCAAGGTGAGGGTTCTGCGGAGGAAATTGCTAGAAATATTGCGCGTGCTAATCAACTAGACGATTTGGATTTGCTGATTATTGGTCGTGGTGGTGGCTCCATAGAGGATCTCTGGGCCTTTAACGAAGAAATTGTGGTACGAGCTATTTTTGAATCTCGTTTGCCAGTTATCTCTAGTGTGGGGCATGAGACGGATGTGACCTTGGCAGATTTTGTGGCAGATAGACGGGCTGCGACACCAACAGCTGCTGCTGAACTAGCAACACCTGTGACCAAGTTGGATGTATTAGCTCATTTGCAAAATCAGGAAAAACGGATGGCTACGGCAGTCCGAAATGTCCTATCGAAGAAACAAGAATCTTTGAAAAAGTGCAGTCAGTCTGTTATCTTTAGACAGCCAGAGCGTTTGTATGATAGCTATTTGCAACGCTTGGATCAACTGCAACTGCGATTAAAACAAAGTTTGCGAACACGGATTTCTGATAACAAACAAGTCGTCCAAGCAAGGACGCATCGACTGGTACAATTATCACCTGTTACTAAAATACAACGTTATCAAGATCGTCTTGGTCAGTTGGACAAGCTCCTCCGTAGTCAAATGGCTTTGGTTTATGATGCCAAGGTTGCTGAAGTGAAGCGTCTTTCAGAAGCTTTGCTCATGTTGGATACCAGTCGAATTGTGGCGCGTGGTTATGCTATTGTCAAAAAAGAAGAGTCCGTAGTTGATTCGGTTGAAAATTTGAAGAAAAAAGACCAAGTGACGCTTTTGATGCGAGATGGTCGAGTAGAATTAGAGGTTAAAGATGTCAAAACAAAAGAAATTTGAGGAAAATCTAGCAGAACTGGAGACCATTGTCCAAAGTTTGGAAAATGGTGAAATTGCTCTGGAAGATGCGATTGCTGCCTTTCAAAAGGGCATGGTCTTGTCAAAAGAGCTCCAAGCGACGTTGGACAAGGCTGAAAAGACCTTGGTCAAGGTCATGCAAGAAGACGGAACAGAAAGTGATTTTGAATGAAAAAGCAAGAAAAATTAGCTCTTGTCGAGTCAGCCTTGGAAGATTTTTATGGAGACCAGCAGTTTGCCTCTAGTTTGCGAGAGTCTGTTCTCTATTCCATTCATGCTGGTGGCAAGCGTATTCGACCTTTTCTCTTGTTAGAAGTTCTGGAAGCCTTGCAGGTCGCTATTAAACCTGCTCACGCGCAGGTGGCTGCTGCCTTGGAAATGATTCATACCGGGAGCTTGATTCATGATGATCTTCCAGCTATGGATGATGACGATTATCGTCGAGGGCGTTTGACCAACCATAAGAAATTCGGTGAAGCTATGGCCATTTTGGCTGGAGATGCTTTATTCCTAGATCCTTATGCCTTGATAGCGCAGGCATATTTGCCAAGTCAGATAAAGGTAGACTTGATTGCCAACTTATCCCTTGCTTCAGGAAGTCTGGGCATGGTAGCAGGCCAGGTTTTAGACATGGAAGGTGAACACCAGCATTTGTCTTTGGAAGAACTTCAGACCATTCATGCTAATAAGACTGGAAAACTACTAGCCTATCCCTTCCAAGCGGCTGCTATTATAGCCGAATTGGCACCTGAAATGCAGGAAAAGCTGAAAACTATTGGGGAATTGATTGGACTTGCTTTTCAAGTTCGAGATGATGTACTGGATGTGACTGCCAGTTTTGAGGAAATCGGTAAGACACCACAAAAGGATCTACAGGCAGAAAAATCAACCTATCCTGCTTTGTTGGGCTTGGAAGAGACTATTGCCTTTTGTAACCAGACTTTGGATCAAGCTAATGCCAAATTAGAAGAAATTACCCAGCAGGTTCCCTTTGAAATAGAATCGATTGTGAAAGTAGTAGAAAGTTTGAGAATCAATGGCTAAGGAAAGAGTGGATGTACTAGCTTATAAACAGGGCTTGTTTGAAACGAGAGAGCAGGCCAAGCGCGGTGTCATGGCTGGCCTAGTCGTAGCAGTCCTTAATGGAGAACGGTTTGACAAGCCAGGAGAGAAAATTCCAGATGACACCGAGCTAAAACTCAAGGGTGAAAAACTCAAGTATGTTAGTCGTGGTGGCTTGAAACTGGAAAAGGCCTTGCAGGTCTTTGAATTATCAGTGGAAGGGGCAACAACGATTGATATCGGGGCCTCTACTGGAGGATTTACCGATGTCATGTTGCAAAATGGTGCCGAGTTGGTCTTTGCAGTCGATGTTGGTACCAATCAGTTGGCTTGGAAATTACGCCAAGACCCACGGGTTGTCAGCATGGAGCAGTTCAATTTCCGCTATGCTGAAAAGACTGATTTCGAGCAGGAACCGAGCTTTGCCAGTATTGATGTGAGTTTCATTTCCCTCAGTCTGATTCTTCCAGCCTTGCACCGAGTGCTAGCTGATCAAGGTCAGGTGGTAGCACTTGTCAAACCTCAGTTTGAGGCAGGTCGTGAGCAGATTGGGAAAAATGGAATCATTCGCGATGCCAAGGTCCATCAGAATGTTCTTGAATCTGTCACAACCATGGCAGTAGAGGAAGGCTTTTCAGTCCTTGGTTTGGACTTTTCTCCCATCCAAGGTGGGCATGGAAATATTGAGTTTTTAGTGTATTTGAAAAAAGAAGAGTCAGCAAGCAATCAGGTTCTTGCTGAAATTGAAGAAGTAGTAGAGAGGGCGCATAGTCAATTTAAAAATGAATAAAAAAGAGAGACTTGAAAAAATTAGACGATTTGTGACAGATTATCAAATCGGTACACAAGAAGAAATTGTAGAACATTTGAAAGAGGCAGGGATCACTGCCACTCAGGCAACAGTATCACGGGATATCAAAGAGCTAGGCATTGTCAAAATTCCTTTGAGAGACAACACCTATGTCTACGAATTGCCAAAATCAATCGTAAAAAGTTTGCAACTGGCTGAAGACAATATTGAGTCAGCTGAATTGATGGACAAGATGATTAATCTCCAAGTTATCCCAGGAAATACAGCTTTTGTAAAAGCTCAGTTAATTGAGACTTTTGCTGACAAGATTTTTAGCTGTTTAGCTGATGATAGCTCGATTTTAGTCATTGCCAGAAGTGAAAGTCTAGCTGAGGAAATCTTTGAACAAGTAAAAAATTGGTAGGTCTATATGTTACTTGAAATTTCGATAAAAAACTTTGCCATTATTGAGGCTATTTCCCTCAATTTTGAAAAGGGGATGACTGTCTTGACTGGTGAAACGGGTGCAGGGAAGTCGATTATCATTGATGCCATGAATATGATGTTGGGGGCTCGTGCGACGACAGATGTTATTCGTCATGGTGCGCCAAAGACAGAGATTGAGGGGCTTTTCTCAGTTGAGAATAGTCGCCTTTTACAGGAAATTTTTGATGAGCAAGGTTTGGAAATGGGTGATGAAATTATCATCCGTCGAGAAATCTTGCAAAATGGTCGTAGTATTAGTCGTGTGAATGGCCAGATGGTTAATCTGTCTGTTTTGCGTGCTATTGGGCAACATCTGGTAGATATTCATGGTCAGCATGACCAAGAGGAGTTAATGCGTCCTCAACTTCATATTCAAATGTTGGATGAATTCGGTGATGTAGCTTTTTGGGACCTAAAAGAAACCTATCAGACGAGTTTTGATGCCTACCGTAAAATGCGTAAGCAGGTTTTGGAAGTCAAGAAAAACCAACAAGAACATAAGACACGTATCGAAATGTTGGAATTTCAAATGGCAGAGATTGAGGCAGCAAACTTGCAAGCTGGAGAAGATCTGGTTCTCAATCAAGAGAGAGAGAAACTGCTCAACCATAAAAATATTGCGGATACGCTGACCAATGCCTATAGTATGTTGGACAATGAAGACTTTTCAAGTCTAGCCAATGTTCGTTCAGCCATGAATGATATGGAGAGTGTCGAAGAGTATGACCCGGAATATCGTGAAATTTCAAGCTCACTATCTGAGAACTACTATGTCTTAGAAGACATTAGCAAACGTCTGGAAGCTATTATTGAGGACCTTGATTTTGATGGTAATCGTCTCATGCAGGTCGAGAATCGTTTGGATCTCCTTCATACCATTACGCGTAAGTACGGTGGGACTGTTGATGATGTTTTGCTTTACTTTGCTAAGATTACGGAAGAGTACAATCTCTTGACAGGCAATAATCTTTCATCTGAAGACATGGAAGCAGAGCTCAAGAAATTGGAAGTCAATCTTGTCGATTTGGCAGGTCAGCTTGCATCTGCTCGTCATGACTTAGCTCAGCAGCTAGAAGCAGAGATTAAACAAGAGCTTCAAGATCTTTATATGGAAAAAGCCCAGTTTCAAGTTCGTTTTAGCAAGGGCAAATTCAGTCGTGAGGGAAATGAAATGGTTGAGTTTTATATTTCAACCAACCCTGGTGAAGACTTTAAACCCTTGGTCAAGGTTGCATCTGGTGGGGAATTATCTCGTCTCATGCTAGCCATTAAGTCTGCCTTTTCTCGTAAAGAGGGCAAGACAAGTATTGTCTTTGATGAGGTGGATACGGGAGTTTCAGGCCGTGTAGCTCAGGCCATTGCACAGAAGATTCACAAGATTGGCCAACATGGGCAGGTTCTGGCTATTTCCCATTTGCCACAAGTGATTGCGATTGCGGATTATCAATTCTTTATTGAGAAGATTAGCAATGACCATTCAACAGTTTCGACTGTTCGTCTCTTGACGGTTGAAGAGCGAGTCGAGGAAGTTGCCAAGATGTTGGCAGGTGATGATGTGACCGAAGCAGCCCTGACGCAAGCCAGAGAATTGTTGAGAAACAGGGAGAAATAAGATGACAGACTATTATGTAATTGGAGATGTTCATGGAAAAGCTGGGATGCTAGAAGACCTTCTCAAAACATGGGATGGTCAGACTCAGTTGCTCTTTCTAGGGGACTTGATTGACCGTGGTGAAGATAGTCGCCGTGTTCTAGAAATGGTTAAGGACTTGGTCGACAATCAAGGGGCAATCTGTCTATCAGGAAACCACGAGTATATGTTTTTGACTTGGCTCGATGACCCAGAAGAAAGCTATGACCACTATCGTCGCAATGGTGGAGATACAACCATTAACTCTATCCTAGGTCGTCCCTTGGATGCACCAGTTGATGGAGTAGAAGATGCCAAGCGGGTTACCACTGAAGCGGCAGACTTGGTCGAATTTATTCGTCAAATGCCATTTGTGGTAGAGACAGACAAGTATATCTTTGTTCACGCAGGTATTGATTTGACCTTGGATGACTGGCATGAAACCACAGATTATAAAAAAGTCTGGCTTAGAAAACCATTCCACGAAGCAGAAAATCATACTGGAAAAATCATTGTCTTTGGCCATACACCGGTCTATGGTTTGCTGAAGCAAGAGCGTGGTACAGCTGAGCTTTGGACTACAGAAGATGGCAAGGTTGGAATGGATGGAGGAGCTGTCTATGGTGGTGTCCTTCACGGGATTGTCTTTACAGACCAAGGAATGACAGAACACCACTTTATCGAAAATGACGGCTTTGTTGCTGAAGATTAGTACTCCTAGCAGGGTATGGTCTTGTCAAAAAGTCAAAAACAATTTATAATAAATAGATACCCTGAAAGGAAGAGAATCATGAACTTAGAAGAATTGAAAAAACGACAGGAGAAGATCCGGAACTTCTCTATTATCGCCCATATTGACCACGGAAAGTCGACTCTAGCAGACCGCATTTTGGAAAAGACAGAGACCGTTTCAAGCCGTGAAATGCAGGCCCAGCTTTTGGATAGCATGGATTTAGAGCGAGAACGTGGGATTACCATTAAGTTGAATGCCATCGAGCTGAATTATACTGCTAAAGATGGGGAAACTTATATTTTTCACTTGATTGACACGCCGGGGCACGTTGACTTCACTTATGAAGTTTCACGTTCGCTAGCTGCTTGTGAGGGTGCTATTTTGGTGGTCGATGCCGCTCAAGGTATTGAGGCTCAAACCCTTGCCAACGTTTATCTAGCCTTGGACAATGATTTGGAAATCATGCCAGTCATTAATAAAATTGACCTACCAGCTGCAGATCCAGAGCGCGTGCGTACAGAGATTGAAGATGTGATTGGCTTGGACGCCAGTGAAGCAGTTTTGGCTTCTGCCAAAGCTGGTATTGGTATCGAAGAAATCCTCGAGCAAATCGTAGAAAAAGTACCGGCACCAACGGGTGATGTGACGGCACCACTTAAGGCCTTGATTTTCGACTCGGTTTACGATGCTTACCGTGGGGTTATTCTTCAAGTGCGTGTCATGGATGGGGTGGTCAAACCTGGCGATAAGATTCAGCTTATGAGCAATGGCAAGACCTTTGATGTTACGGAAGTGGGTATTTTCACACCAAAAGCAGTTGGTCGTGATTTCCTTGCGACTGGTGACGTTGGTTATATTGCAGCTTCTATTAAGACGGTTCAGGATACGCGTGTGGGTGATACCGTTACCTTGGCAACCAATCCTGCGGCAGAGCCATTACATGGTTACAAGCAGATGAATCCTATGGTCTTTGCGGGTCTATATCCTATCGAGTCAAACAAGTACAATGACCTACGTGAAGCCCTTGAAAAATTGCAACTGAATGATGCTAGTCTCCAATTTGAACCAGAAACATCTCAGGCACTTGGATTTGGTTTCCGTTGTGGTTTCCTTGGACTTCTCCATATGGATGTTATCCAAGAGCGTTTGGAACGTGAGTTCAACATTGACCTCATCATGACAGCTCCATCTGTTATCTATAAGGTCAACTTGACCGACGGCGAGTCTATGGATGTGTCTAACCCATCTGAGTTCCCAGACCCAACTAAGATTGCGACCATTGAGGAGCCATATGTTAAAGCGCAGATCATGGTACCACAGGAGTTCGTCGGAGCAGTGATGGAGCTAGCTCAGCGCAAGCGTGGGGACTTTGTGACTATGGATTATATCGATGATAACCGTGTCAATGTTATCTATCAAATTCCACTTGCTGAAATCGTCTTCGACTTCTTTGATAAACTCAAGTCTTCAACACGTGGTTATGCAAGCTTTGACTACGAATTGTCAGAGTATCGCCCATCTAAGCTGGTGAAAATGGATATTCTTCTCAATGGAGACAAGGTGGATGCCCTCAGCTTTATCGTTCACAAGGACTTTGCTTACGAACGTGGGAAACTCATCGTTGATAAGCTCAAGAAAATTATCCCTCGTCAACAATTCGAGGTACCAATTCAAGCAGCTATTGGACACAAGATTGTGGCTCGTACAGATATCAAGGCCCTTCGTAAGAACGTACTTGCTAAGTGTTACGGTGGTGACGTTTCTCGTAAACGCAAACTCCTTGAAAAACAAAAAGCAGGTAAGAAGCGCATGAAAGCTATCGGATCAGTAGAAGTTCCACAAGAAGCCTTCCTTAGCGTCTTGAGCATGGATGAAGAATAATGATTCTATATAAAACTCTTGAAATACATTCAAGAGTTTTATATTTTTAGTTAAAAATTGTAACTTAACTCCATTTATGGTAGAGTAAAATACGGAGGTTATATGGAATACTAAAAGTTATTATGACTAGGAAAATTTTAAATAAAATTGATAAAGAACTGGGGCAGAAAATGAATTAGAATAATGATTCTATTTTACCGCTTGGATCTATAATTGTTAGTAAAGAAGGGGCGATTCCTTTAACTTATGATGAAAGTATTAGAAGAAAAACAAATTAAAACTGAAAAGTTATATGGTTTTACTCGATATTTATTAATTGAAATAAATAATGGTTACGGGATACTGGATTGTGAATCTACGACTTGTTTTGGTTATTTTTATAAAATTTATAAGATTGATTTTGATTTATTTTATAAGATAAAAAAGCAATCTGAGGATAAGCGAGATGATATAACAAAAAATATAAAATTAGGTAGATTTTTCATGCTACCGATAATGATAGTGATTTTTTTCATTCTTTTAATAGAATTTATTGGCTTTAATAAATTTAATCTTGTTTTATCTCATAGATTTACGTATTTTATCTTTTCTGCATCACCTGTTATATTATCAGTATTATTTCGCTTGGGCTATTCTTATAAGCAAAAACTGATGATTAATAAAATTTTTATATTAGAAAATTCTCGTCATTACCATGTAGTTGAAAAGTTTAGTAATTTTAAATTAAAAAATTGGCTTCTCCAAATTATAAATGTGGTTATTACCAGTTCTTTACTTATTTATATTTATGTATATGGTAATTTAATTGTTATGTTTTTTACGACGATATATTTATATTTATTAACTTTTAGTAAGAATATACGATTGAGTCAAGCAAATACAATGAATATTAAAATATTTGTTGAAAAAGAATATTCGGAAAGTGATTCAAGGTTATTATAGAATTCAATAATTGGATAGATAGATACTCTATACGACTTAGTCAGTTTTCATAATCAAGAGTATATTCTATATTATCAAATCCAATGTTTGATCTAAAATTGGAAAAATTCTTATATTTTATTTGTTTTTATTAAAAATTGTAAATTAACTTCGTTTATGGTAGTGTAACATACGGAAGTTATTATGAAAAAAATTTTACTTTTAGCATCTATTTTGCTTATAAGTGTCACGTTAGTGGTATGTTCAAATCAAGCTCAAACTCAAGGAAATTCAAGTAAAACAACTAGCTATTCAACTAGTCAAGATTCAACTAGTTCAAACACTCTTAGTAGCACACAGAATTCAGAAGAAAGTCAAGTGATTGGTTCTGATGAGTATGGGTTCGTTAAAGTGCCAAAGTCTTGGATTAAGTTCAATGAAGTACAGGGAGGCAATGATATTCAATATTCAGACGGTACGGATGTCAATATTGTCACCTTGAATACTTTTAAAGCAGAACAATTTGGTATTTCTGATAATGAATTTCAAAAACTTGAAACAGTTCGTATTTCTGATAGTATTTTTACTTCAAAAGAAAGTAATCCAGAATTCACTAAAGTTTGGGGTTCTAAGTCAACTATTGGAGGTTATGAAGCCTATGTAGTTAACGCAATTTCTAAGTCTGGAAAATACATCATTACATGGATTTTTAAATCTAGTGATGGTAAGTTCAGATATGTTGCTTTAGAAGGGACTCCAGAAACATTAAAAAATCTACTTCCTATGATTGAAGAGAGTTGGACTATTCAAAAATAATTATTAAAACAGGCTTAAATAGGCCTGTTTTTTTGCATTTAGAATAGGATTAAATCGTTTGAAGTGTTTGTTTGTATGTTTGTTTTTATACAACAAGATACAAAAACAACAAAAATATAAAAAAAGAGACAAAAAACAACAGAAAAATATTGACAACGATTTCATATAGTGTTATACTTATAGCATAAAGTTAATGGAAAGAAGGGAAAACCTTATGGGATTAGATCATTTCTTTGACAAAAACCTTGTGTTTTGCTTAGAAGCGGATAATCAAGAACATCTCTTTGATCAGGTTGCAACTTTATTGGAAGAACGAGAAATCGTAACTCCAACTTATCGTGAAGCCTTGATTACGCGTGAAAAGTCATTTCCAACTGGCCTAGATATGGAATTTTTGGGTAAGGATTTGCCAAATGTAGCTATTCCTCACACAGATATTGTTCATAATCTAGCCGAAAAAGTTGTGGTAGTTCGATTAGATAAACCTGTGACTTTCCACAATATGATTGCACCAGATAAGGAAGTAGAGGTATCCTTGCTCTTCTTTATCATTAATAACTCAAGTTCAAGTCAAACGAACATTCTTGCTCAGTTGATGGACTTCTTTACTGGAAATGGTCATCTTGAAGACCTATCAAAAATTTCTGATCCTGAAGCCCTCTATGCTTATATCGCTGAAGCAACTGCATAATCTTGTCTATTAAAAATATAAAATCGGAGGAAATCCATATGATTAAAATTCTTGCTGCCTGCGGTGCAGGTGTTAACTCAAGCCACCAAATTAAAAGTGCTCTTGAAGAAGAACTTTCAAACCGTGGTTTTGATGTTCACTGTGATGCAGTCATGGTAAAAGACGTTAACGAAGATCTTATCAAAGGTTATGACATCTTCACACCAATTGCTGCAACAGATCTTGGTTTTGACCCAGGTATTCCAGTTATCGAAGCTGGACCAATCTTATTCCGTATCCCAGCTATGAGTGCTCCAGTATTTGACAATATTGAAGCAGCTATCAAAGAACACGGATTAAGCTAATTTTATTTTGTTAACATTCACATAACATAAAAAGGGAGGAACTGTTATGGATGCAATCTTTGACCTAATCGGCAAGGTTTTCAAGCCCATCTTAGATATGGGTGGACCTGTCATCATGTTAATCATTTTGACAGTATTGGCTTTACTTTTTGGAGTGAAATTCTCCAAAGCGCTTGAAGGTGGTATCAAACTTGCCATCGCTCTTACTGGTATCGGAGCTATCATTGGTATGCTAAATGGTGCTTTCTCAGCATCACTTGCAAAATTCGTTGAAAACACTGGTATCCAATTGAGTATCACTGACGTTGGTTGGGCACCACTTGCTACAATCACTTGGGGATCTGCTTGGACACTTTACTTCTTGCTTATCATGTTGATTGTCAACGTAGTAATGCTTGCTATGAAGAAAACAGATACACTTGACGTCGATATCTTCGATATCTGGCACTTGTCTATCACAGGTCTTTTGATTAAATGGTATGCAGACAACAACGGTGTGAGCCAAGGGGTTTCACTCTTGATTGCTACAGCAGCCATCGTACTTGTTGGTGTGTTGAAAATTATCAACTCTGACTTGATGAAACCTACATTTGATGACCTTCTTAACGCACCAAGTTCATCACCAATGACATCAACTCACATGAACTACATGATGAACCCAGTTATCATGGTTTTGGATAAGATTTTTGAAAAATTCTTCCCAGGACTTGATAAATATGACTTTGACGCTGCTAAATTGAACAAAAAAATCGGTTTCTGGGGATCTAAATTCTTCATCGGTTTCATTCTTGGTATCGTTATCGGTATTATGGGAACTCCACATCCAATTGCAGGTGTTGCCGATGCAGATAAATGGCGTCTTGTTATCAGAGGATGGTTGTCTCTTGGTTTGACTGCCGGTGTATCTTTGGAACTCTTCTCACTTATCGGTTCATGGTTCATCGCAGCCGTAGAACCACTATCACAAGGTATTACAAACGTTGCTACTAAACGTCTTCAAGGACGTAAATTCAACATCGGTCTTGACTGGCCATTCATCGCTGGTCGTGCTGAAATCTGGGCTTGTGCTAACGTACTTGCACCAATCATGTTGATTGAAGCTGTGCTTCTTTCAAAAGTTGGAAATGGTATCTTGCCACTTGCAGGTATCATCGCAATGGGTGTTACTCCAGCTCTCTTGGTTGTAACACGTGGTAAATTGCTCCGTATGATTATTTTCGGAACACTCTTGTTGCCACTCTTCCTTCTTTCAGGTACACTTATCGCACCATTTGCAACAGAACTTGCTAAAGGTGTAGGTGCCTTCCCAGCAGGTGTGAGCGAAACTCAATTGATCACTCACTCAACTCTTGAAGGACCAATCGAAAAACTTCTTGGTTGGACAATTGGTAACACTACAACTGGTGATATCAAAGCAATCCTTGGTGCTGTAGTCTTCCTTGTATTCTATATCGGTATCTTTGCTTGGTACAGAAAACAAATGATCAAACGTAATGAAGAGTACGCAGCAAAAGCAAAATAATGCGCTCCTATAAAATGTAAGCTCAATGAAAATCAAAGAGCAAACTAGGAAGCTAGCCGCAGGCTGTACTAAAGTACGGCAAGGTGATGCTGACGAAGTTTGAATTGGATTTTCGCAGAGTGTAAATTGTTGAAACTAGGTTGTCATACCATTAGGAGTGACAGCCTAGTTTTTTATAAACTATCAAGAAATCGGAGAAAATAATGGTAATTGAATTAAAATCAGAACAATTAAGAGTTGAATTTAACAGTTTTGGTGGAGCTATTTCTTCTATAAAAGATACTGAGGGACTTGAGTATTTGTGGCAAGGGGATGCCACTTATTGGAGTGGACAAGCTCCTGTTCTCTTCCCCATTTGTGGTTCTTTGAGAGAGGATACAGCCGTCTATATAGATGAGAAGGGACAGGAAAGCAAAGGAAACATTCCTCGTCATGGATTGGTTCGTAAGAAAGAATTTGAATTAGTTGAACAGACAGATAAGAGTGTAACTTTTGCAATTGAAGACGATGAGAATAGCTATCAGAACTACCCTTATCATTTCCGCCTAGAAATCACTTATATTCTTACTGGCAAGACAGTACGGACTCAATACAAAATATTTAATAAAGAAACTAGCAAGGTCCTGCCTTACTTTATTGGTGGCCATCCAGGATTTAATTGTCCTCTACTGGATGATGAAGTTTATGAAGATTACTATTTAGAGTTTGAGAAAGAAGAGACTTGCTCTGTTCCACGTCCTTTCCCAGAAACGGGGATGCTTGATTTTCAAGATAGAAGTCCATGGCTAGAGGATCAAAAAGAATTAGACCTCAGCTATGATTTGTTTAGCACAGATGCAGTTACTCTAGATGAATTACAATCTAGAACAATTGCCCTTCGTTCTCGTAAACATGATAAGGGATTGAAAGTGCACTTTGCAGAGTTCTCAAATCTCATTATCTGGTCAACTTTGAATAAAGGCCCTTTCATTGCTTTTGAACCATGGTCTGGCTTGTCAACATCCCTTGAAGAAGGAGATCATCTAGAAGATAAGAAGAATGTTCGTCTCTTAGAACCTGGTCAAGTAGATCAAATTGGTTTTGATATCGAAATCTTTTAGATAAAAAACCACAAAACCAAACATTAACTGTTGACTTTTTCGGAAAATAGGAGTATATTATGTTTGTAAACAACAAATGATGTTTGTAACAAACAAACAATCACTTGTTATATTCTCTTTGGAGGAGAGATTATGCTAGGAAATTGATTTCCTAAACTTGAATAAGGTGTAAGTCATCTCATTCAACCCAATTTGTCAATAAACTGCTAGAAAGCTTTTTGTAGGTAATACTCAATGAAAATTAAAGAGCAAACTAGGAAACTAGCCGCAGGCTGTACTTGAGTACGGCAAGGCGACGTTGACGCGGTTTGAATTTGATTTTCGAAGAGTATAAACTGCTAACTATAAAAGGTTTTATTAGCCTAGAAAAATAAAAGGAGTATACAATATGTCTATTGTTATCGGTGCAGATGCTGCAGGTTTGAGATTGAAAGAAGTTGTGAAAGACTTCTTGGAAAAAGAAAACTTCCACGTTGTGGATGTTACAGCTGAAGGTCAAGACTTTGTTGATGTGACTCTCGCTGTTGCTGCAGAAGTAAACAAAGAAGAACAAAACCTTGGTATCGTGATTGATGCTTACGGTGCTGGTCCATTTATGGTCGCAACAAAAATCAAAGGAATGGTTGCTGCAGAAGTATCTGACGAACGTTCAGCTTATATGACTCGTGGTCACAACAACTCACGTATGATCACTATGGGTGCACAACTTGTCGGTGATGAATTGGCTAAAAACATCGCTAAAGGATTTGTTAATGGTAAATACGATGGTGGACGTCACCAAATTCGTGTCGACATGTTGAACAAAATGTGCTAATTAGATTATAGTAAGAAAGGTAAGTTAAAAATGAGAATTGCAATTGGATGTGACCACATCGTAACAGATGAAAAAATGGCGGTTTCAGAATTTTTGAAATCAAAAGGATATGAAGTCATTGACTTTGGTACCTATGACCATACACGTACTCACTACCCAATCTTTGGTAAAAAAGTAGGGGAAGCTGTAACTAGCGGTCAAGCTGATCTTGGAGTATGTATCTGTGGTACTGGTGTTGGTATCAACAATGCTGTAAATAAAGTTCCGGGTGTTCGTTCTGCCTTGGTTCGTGATATGACAACAGCTCTTTATGCTAAAGAGCAATTGAACGCTAACGTTATCGGATTTGGTGGTAAGATTACTGGTGAATTGCTCATGTGTGATATCATCGAAGCTTTCATCCATGCTGAATACAAACCATCTGAAGAAAACAAGAAATTGATTGCGAAAATTGAACACGTTGAAAGTCACAATGCTCAACAAACAGACGCAAACTTCTTCACTGAATTCCTTGAAAAATGGGATCGCGGAGAATACCACGACTAAGAGGTGACCTATGATTTTAACAGTCACAATGAACCCATCCATTGATATTTCCTATCCTTTGGATGAGTTAAAGATTGATACTGTCAATCGTGTGGTGGATGTAACCAAAACGGCTGGTGGTAAGGGCCTCAATGTTACCCGAGTACTTTCAGAATTTGGAGATTCTGTTCTTGCTACTGGTTTAGTTGGTGGTAAACATGGTGAGTTTTTGGTTGAAAATATCGATGATCAAGTAAAGAAAGATTTCTTCTCAATTCAGGGAGAAACTCGTAACTGTATCGCTATTCTTCACGGAGACAACCAAACAGAAGTTCTTGAAAAAGGTCCTGAAGTATTGGAACAGGAAGGTCAAGACTTTTTGGAACATTTCAAAAAACTCTTGGAGTCAGTTGAAGTAGTAGCTATCTCAGGTAGTCTGCCAGCTGGCCTTCCAGTTGATTACTATGCGAGCTTGGTAGAACTTGCTAATCAAGCTGGCAAGCCTGTTGTTTTGGACTGCTCTGGTGTAGCACTTCAGGCGGTTCTTGAATCACCACATAAACCAACAGTCATCAAACCAAATAATGAGGAATTGTCCCAGCTTCTAGGAAGAGAAGTTTCTGAGGATTTGGATGAATTAAAAGAAGTACTTCAAGAACCTTTGTTTGCAGGTATTGAATGGATTATCGTTTCACTTGGTGCCAACGGTGCCTTTGCCAAACATGGTGACACTTTCTACAAGGTAGATATTCCTAGAATTCAGGTAGTAAATCCTGTTGGATCTGGAGACTCTACTGTGGCAGGAATTTCTTCAGGACTTCTTCACAAAGAATCGGATGCAGAATTACTCATCAAGGCAAATGTCCTTGGTATGCTCAATGCTCAAGAAAAAATGACTGGTCATGTCAACATGGCCAACTATCAAGCTCTATATGATCAATTAATAGTAAAAGAGGTATAAAATGGCTTTAACAGAACAAAAACGTGCACGCTTAGAAAAACTTTCTGATGAAAATGGTATCATCTCAGCTCTTGCATTTGACCAACGTGGTGCTTTGAAACGCCTCATGGCTCAACACCAAACAGAAGAACCAACTGTGGCTCAAATGGAAGAACTCAAAGTCTTGGTAGCAGATGAATTGACTAAATACGCTTCATCTATGCTTCTTGACCCTGAGTATGGACTTCCAGCAACTAAAGCTCTTGATGAAAAAGCTGGACTTCTCCTTGCTTATGAAAAAACAGGTTATGACACAACAAGCACAAAACGCTTGCCAGACTGCTTGGATGTCTGGTCTGCAAAACGTATTAAAGAAGAAGGTGCAGATGCAGTTAAATTCTTGCTTTACTATGATGTAGATAGCTCAGACGAACTCAACCAAGAAAAACAAGCTTACATCGAACGTATCGGTTCTGAGTGTGTGGCTGAAGATATCCCATTCTTCCTTGAAATCCTTGCTTACGATGAAAAAATTGCTGACGCAGGTTCAGTAGAATACGCGAAAGTAAAACCACACAAAGTTATCGGTGCTATGAAAGTCTTCTCAGACCCACGCTTTAACATTGATGTCTTGAAAGTAGAAGTTCCTGTTAACATTAAATATGTTGAAGGTTTCGCTGAAGGTGAAGTAGTTTATACACGTGAAGAAGCAGCAGCCTTCTTCAAAGCTCAAGATGAAGCAACTAACTTGCCTTACATCTACTTGAGTGCAGGTGTATCAGCTAAACTTTTCCAAGATACTCTTGTATTTGCTCATGAATCAGGTGCAAACTTTAACGGAGTTCTTTGTGGCCGTGCTACATGGGCTGGATCAGTTGAAGCTTACATCAAAGATGGTGAAGCAGCAGCTCGCGAATGGCTTCGCACAACAGGTTTTGAAAATATTGACGAATTGAACAAAGTTCTTCAAACTACAGCAACTTCATGGAAAGAACGCGTGTAAGCAAGTCCTCCTAGGTTAGGAACATGAATCTAAAAAAATTTTAAAAAAAGTTTTATGTAAAGGTTTACAAAACAACTTACTTGTGCTATACTTAAATCACAAGTTAATACAAGGTGAGTGTTACTAAGTAATATTAGGCATGATCACAGGTGAATTAGAAATCGGCTGATTTTCTAGTTCATTTGTGGTCATTTTTTGTACTAATATACCTTTAAGATATAAAAGGAGGTTGACATGTATCGAATTCTAAATCCAATGAATCACAATGTCTCGCTTGTCAGAAATGATAAAGGAGAAGAAGTGATTGTGATTGGTAAGGGGATTACATTTGGAAAGAAGAAAGGGGATTTGATTGCTGAACATCAGGTTGAGAAAATCTTTCGGATGAAGACCGAAGAGTCAAGAGAAAACTTTATGGCTCTCCTCAAAGATGTTCCGCTTGATTTTATCACAGTGACTTATGAAATCATTGATAAGCTATCAAAGAAATATCATTATCCGATTCAAGAGTATCTCTACGTAACCTTGACAGATCATATTTACTGTTCTTACCAAGCTCTAGCACAAGGAAGGTACAAGGATAGTAATCTGCCAGATATTTCCACTAAGTATCCTGTCGCTTTTCAAATCGCAAATGAAGCATTTGAAATTTACCGTCAGAAGCTAGCGGATCATTTTCCTGAGGACGAAATTATTCGGATTGCTTATCATTTCATTAATGCCGAAGGTGAAAATGAAGTGGAACTTGTGGAGTCGATTGATAAGAGGAAAGAAATTCTCAGGAATGTTGAAGAAGTGCTAAAGGAATATGCAATTCAACGAACTAAAGAGAATAACCATTTCTATGATCGCTTTATGATTCATTTGAATTATTTCTTGGATTATTTAGACAGGTCTAGAGATGATAACCAATCACTTCTGGATATGGAAGACCATATCAAACAATCCTATCCAAAAGCGTTCGAGATTGGTTCCAAGATCTATGATGTGATTACGCAACATACGGGTCTTGATTTGTATAAAAGTGAACGTGTTTATCTAGTTCTACATATCCAACGTTTATTGTCATAAAAATTTAATTAAAAATACATAAGGAGAATTCTATCATGAATAGAGAAGAAGTAACATTGTTAGGTTTTGAAATCGTAGCCTATGCTGGCGACGCTCGTTCAAAACTATTGGAAGCCTTGAAGGCTGCTGAAGCTGGTGATTTTGAAAAAGCGGACGCTCTGGTAGAGGAAGCTGGTAGCTGTATTGCAGAGGCTCACCACGCGCAAACAAGTCTATTGACCAAGGAAGCAGCTGGCGAGGATTTGGCTTATAGCGTAACCATGATGCATGGTCAAGATCACTTGATGACAACTATTTTGTTAAAAGATTTGATGCACCATTTAATCGAACTCTACAAGAGAGGAGTTAAATAATGAATAAACTAATTGCATTTATCGAGAAAGGAAAACCTTTCTTTGAGAAATTATCTCGTAATATCTATCTTCGTGCTATTCGTGATGGTTTCATTGCAGGTATGCCTGTTATTCTCTTCTCAAGTATCTTTATCTTGATTGCCTTTGTACCAAACTCATGGGGCTTTAAATGGTCTGATGAAGTTGTAGCCTTTCTGATGAAACCTTATAGCTATTCTATGGGTATTCTGGCTCTCTTGGTAGCTGGTACAACAGCTAAGTCATTGACCGACTCAGTAAACCGTAGCATGGAGAAAACCAATCAAATCAACTATATGTCAACACTGTTGGCAGCAATTGTTGGTTTGTTGATGTTGGCAGCTGATCCTATCGAAAATGGCCTAGCTACTGGATTCTTGGGGACAAAAGGTTTGCTTTCAGCCTTCCTTGCTGCCTTTGTTACCGTAGCCATCTATAAGGTTTGTGTTAAGAACAATGTCACTATTCGTATGCCTGACGAAGTTCCACCAAATATCTCACAAGTCTTTAAAGATGTGATTCCATTCACTCTATCAGTGGTTTCTCTTTATGCTCTTGATTTACTAGCACGTCATTTTGTGGGTGCTAGTGTAGCAGAATCAATCGGTAAATTCTTTGCACCATTATTCTCTGCTGCTGATGGTTATCTAGGTATTACGATTATCTTTGGTGCCTTTGCTTTCTTCTGGTTTGTTGGTATCCATGGTCCATCTATCGTTGAACCAGCAATCGCAGCTATTACCTATGCAAATGCCGAAGTCAACTTGAACCTTCTCCAACAAGGCATGCACGCTGACAAGATTCTTACTTCTGGTACACAAATGTTTATCGTTACCATGGGTGGTACTGGTGCGACACTGGTTGTTCCATTCATGTTCATGTGGTTGACAAAATCGAAACGTAACCGTGCCATCGGTCGTGCTTCAGTAGTTCCAACTTTCTTCGGTGTAAATGAGCCTATCTTGTTCGGTGCTCCATTGGTATTAAATCCAATTTTCTTCATTCCATTTATCTTTGCTCCAATCGCAAACGTTTGGATCTTCAAATTCTTTATTGAAACTCTTGGAATGAACTCATTTACTGCTAATCTACCATGGACAACTCCAGCTCCACTAGGTCTAGTTCTTGGTACTAACTTCCAAGTTCTATCATTCATTCTTGCTGCTCTTCTAATCGTGGTTGACGTAGTCATTTACTACCCATTCCTTAAAGTATATGATGAACAAATTCTTGAAGAAGAGCGTTCAGGTAAGTCTAATGATGAATTGAAAGAAAAAGTTGCTGCAAACTTCAACACTGCAAAAGCAGATGCTATTCTTGAAAAAGCTGGTGTAGAAGCAGCTCAAAATACAATCACTAAAGAAACAAATGTCTTGGTTCTTTGTGCCGGTGGAGGAACAAGTGGACTTCTTGCAAATGCTTTGAATAAGGCAGCTGCAGAATACAATGTTCCTGTGAAAGCAGCAGCAGGTGGTTATGGAGCTCACCGTGAAATGTTGCCAGAGTTTGATTTGGTTATTCTTGCTCCTCAAGTTGCTTCAAACTTTGAAGATATGAAAGCAGAAACAGATAAACTCGATATTAAACTTGCGAAAACAGAAGGCGCTCAATACATCAAATTAACCCGTGATGGAAAAGGTGCTCTAGCATTTGTACAAGCACAATTCGATTAACGATAGGGACTGTGAAACAGTCTCCTCTCGTTACGGAAATTGCTATGGCGAATTTCCTAATCGCCTTGTTAATTCGTCGGTAAAAAGATATCGTTTTTACCTCCTCATGTCACAATTCGATTAATAATAGGGACTGTGAAACAGTCTCTTCTCGTTACGGAAATCGCTATGGCGAATTTCCTAATCGCCTTGTTAATTCGTCGGTAAAAAGATATTGTTTTTACCTTCTCATGTCACAATTCGATTAATAATAGGGACTATGAAATAGTTTCCTCTCGTTACGGAAATCGCTATGGCGAATTTCCTAATCGCCTTATTAATTCGTTGGTAAAAAGATATCGTTTTTACCTCCTCATGTCACAATTCGGTGACTTGGTACAAGAAGTGAGATGTAGAAGGATGGCTCACTGACTCCTCTCCTCTCACTTTTACTTTATTTTAAATCAAGAAATAGGTGAAAAAAATGACAAAAACATTACCAAAAGACTTTATTTTCGGTGGCGCAACAGCTGCCTATCAAGCAGAAGGCGCTACACATACTGATGGTAAAGGACCAGTTGCGTGGGATAAATATCTTGAAGATAACTACTGGTACACTGCCGAACCAGCCAGTGATTTTTACAATCGATATCCAGTTGACCTCAAGCTAGCAGAAGAGTATGGTGTCAATGGTATTCGAATTTCTATTGCCTGGTCACGTATTTTCCCAACTGGTTACGGTCAAGTAAATCAGAAAGGTGTCGAGTTTTATCATAATCTATTTGCAGAGTGTCACAAACGTCATGTTGAGCCCTTTGTGACTCTTCATCACTTCGACACGCCAGAAGCTCTCCACTCAAATGGTGACTTCTTAAACCGTGAAAATATTGAACACTTTGTAGATTACGCTGCCTTCTGTTTTGAAGAATTTCCAGAAGTAAACTATTGGACAACATTCAATGAAATTGGACCAATCGGTGATGGTCAATACTTGGTTGGTAAATTCCCTCCAGGTATTCAGTACGATCTTGCCAAAGTCTTTCAATCACACCACAATATGATGGTGTCTCATGCACGTGCTGTGAAATTGTACAAAGACAAAGGCTACAAAGGTGAAATTGGTGTGGTTCATGCTCTGCCAACTAAGTACCCACTTGATCCTGAAAATCCTGCAGATGTTATTGCTGCAGAGTTGGAGGACATTATCCATAACAAATTTATCTTGGATGCAACTTATCTGGGTCACTACTCTGAAAATACCCTGGCAGGGGTAGAGGCTATCTTGGCTGCCAATGGTGGTAGCTTAGATCTTCGTGAAGAAGATTTCACAGCATTAGAAGCTGCGAAAGACTTGAACGACTTCCTTGGAATAAATTACTATATGAGTGACTGGATGGAAGCCTTTGATGGAGAAACTGAAATTATTCATAACGGTAAGGGTGAAAAAGGAAGCTCTAAGTACCAAATCAAAGGTGTTGGTCGTCGTGTAGCTCCGGATTATGTGCCACGTACGGACTGGGATTGGATTATCTATCCTCAAGGTTTGTATGATCAAATCATGCGCGTGAAGAAAGATTATCCGAACTATAAGAAGATTTACATCACTGAAAATGGTCTCGGATATAAAGATGAGTTCGTTGATAACACTGTTTACGACGATGGTCGTATTGATTATGTGAAACAACACTTGGAAGTCTTATCTGATGCTATTGCAGATGGAGCTAATGTAAAAGGTTACTTCATTTGGTCATTAATGGATGTCTTCTCATGGTCAAACGGTTATGAAAAACGTTACGGTCTCTTCTATGTAGACTTTGAAACTCAAGAACGTTATCCTAAGAAATCAGCTCACTGGTACAAGAAAGTAGCGGAAACTCAAGTGATTGAGTAGTAGAATGAGTAATTAGATATAGAATTCTAGTGAGGCAAAAGATGTTCAAAGATTTTATCCAATCAATTTATGAAAAAGTTTATATTATCAATTTTGATAAATGTTCTCAAATACCTTGTTTGACTAATGAGGAGCTGAAAAAACTTGGGAAATGGTATGTCTCTACAGGTAAAGAATGGATTTGCCATTCAGACTATGAGCTGGAAGAATTTAAAAATATCTTTTTAAATTTTATCAGTCCTGAAGAACGAGATAATATCTCCTTTGATTCAGATTTTATGCCGTTTCAACAATCATAAAGAATCTAGGAAACTCTTTGTAAAAATCTTCATCAAAAAATGCGTCATATCAAGATTCTTATTTTCTTGATATGACGCATTTTATATTTTTATCAATCCTCAGTTTTATGGTTTAGAAAGAATAATTTTTGTTTGTTTCGAAAGTTGGTCGAAGGTTTCTTTGCTCAGTTTAGAATCGGAAACGATGGTATCAATATCAGAGATATTATAGAAGGTATAAAAATCAAATTTATTGAACTTACTATTGTCAGCTAGTAAGTATTTTTTATTGGAATTATTGAGGGCGATGCGTTGGGATTCACCTTCCTCTTCGCTGAAGGTCGCAATCGCATTGTCCTTAATACCATTACAGCTAACGAAGGCTTTAGAAAATTGTAGATTGGCCAAGTTTTGCAAGGTTAGTGTTCCCACAAAGGCTCCAGTAATAGAGCGATAGTTTCCACCGATTAAAATCAAATCTGTTAGTTTTCGTTCGTTTAGGATGAGAAAGACTGGTAAACTGTTTGTTACAACACGAATATTATCGATTGGAAGTTCACGGGCAAAAGATTCCAAGGTCGTACCAGGGCCGATAAAAATAGTTTCACCCTCATCAATTAAATGACCCGCAAAACGGCTGATTTCTTGTTTTTCTGCGATTTGTAAACTTTGTTTTTCAATATTGGAACGTTCATTATTTAAAATAGAACCTGTGCGAATTTTTTCAGCTCCCCCGTGCACCCGAACAAGTAGATCCTTGTCTGCCAACTCTTGCAAGTAGCGTCTAGCAGTCATATCTGATACATCCAAGCGAGTCATAATTTCTTTTACAGTAATAGTTCCCTTTGTATTTACCGTTTCTAGAATATTATCTAGTTTTTCCTGCTTTAACATCGTTATCACCTCTATTTCTATTACTATTTTATCATAAAGTATTCAATCAATCAATTTAAAAAACAAAAGAAAACAAAAACAAAAACATCATGGTTGTTTTAAACAAACCATGATGTTTTTTATCACTTATAAAATAGATGACCTTAGTCCAAACCGTAGTTGTAGTCATCGTCTTGCATGGCTTCAACTTCGCCAAGAAGGTAACCATTTCCGACTTGAGAGAAGAAGTCGTGGTTGGAAGTTCCTGTTGAAATACCGTTCATAACGATTGGGTTGACATCATCTGCTGAGTCTGGGAAGAGTGGATCTTGTCCCAGGTTCATGAGTGCCTTGTTAGCATTGTAGCGAAGGAAGGTTTTGACTTCTTCAGTCCAACCAACACCGTCATAGAGGCTCTCTGTATAACCTTCTTCATTCTCGTAGAGAGTGTATAGCAGATCGTACATCCATTCTTTGAGTTTTTCTTGCTCTTCTTCAGGCAATTCATTGAAACCGAGTTGGAATTTATATCCGATGTAGGTTCCGTGAACAGACTCATCACGAATGATCAATTTAATGATTTCAGCGACGTTGGCTAGTTTGTTGTTACCAAGATAGTAGAGGGGAGTGAAGAAACCTGAATAGAAGAGGAAGGTTTCGAGGAAGACACTGGCAACTTTCTTTTCAAGTGGGCTACCGTTTAGGTAGATTTCGTTGACAATCTCAGCCTTCTTTTGCAGATAAGGATTGGTATTGGTCCATTCGAAAATTTCTTCAATCTCAGCCTTAGTATTCAATGTAGAGAAGATTGAAGAGTAAGATTTTGCGTGGACAGATTCCATAAATTGGATGTTATTGAAAACAGCTTCCTCATGTGGTGTACGGATGTCCGCGCGAAGGGCTTGAACCCCAGTTTCAGATTGCATAGTGTCGAGAAGTGTTAAACCACCAAAGACTTTTCCAACTAAGTCTTTTTCTACATTTGATAGCTTTCTCCAGTCATCCAAGTCATTTGACAAGGGAATACGTGTATCGAGCCAGAATTGCTCCGTCAGTTTTTCCCAAGTTGATTTGTCGATGACATCTTCGATGGCATTCCAGTTAATGGCTTTGTAGTAAGTTTCCATTTTGTAAAATCTCTCCTCTATATTTTGTTAATGCAAATGCTTTTTAATCATATTTGCGTAATGATTTAAATTTCTCTTTTCGAGTTCTTTTAGAAAAACTTCTAATGGTGGAATATTACTCATATATGGAGAACTATCTAGCCCAGTGTAGAGACCGCCACCTGGTCCGGTGTAGAGACCACCACCTGGTCCGGTGTAGAGACCACCACCTGGCCCAGTGTAAAGACCGCCACCTGGCCCAGTGTAAAGACCGCCACCTGGCCCAGTGTAGAGACCACCACCTGGTCCGGTGTAGAGACCACCACCTGGTCCAGTATAAGCACCACCGCCTGGTCCGGTGTAGAGACCACCACCTGGTCCAGTGTATCTATTTCTAACCCACATTAATCCAGTCCTTTCAAATTATGATCAAATCACACAGCTTTCACATTGGTTGGCACCGACTTCTCCACCATCATCTGTAAAGGTACGGACGTAGTAGATAGACTTGATACCCTTGTTAAAGGCATAGTTACGAAGGATAGACAAGTCACGTGTCGTTTGTTTGTTTTCTTTCTTCCATTCGTAAAGTCCTTTTGGAATGTCACTACGCATGAAGAGTGTGAGTGAAAGCCCTTGGTCCACATGCTCAGTTGCAGCAGCATAGACATCAATCACCTTACGCATATCCATGTCGTAAGCAGAAGTGTAGTAAGGAATGGTTTCTGTTGACAAGCCAGCAGCAGGGTAGTAGATTTTCCCGATTTTCTTTTCTTGACGTTCTTCGATACGTTGTGTAATCGGGTGAATAGAAGCAGAAACGTCATTGATGTAACTGATAGAACCATTTGGGGCAACAGCTAGACGGTTTTGGTGGTAAAGTCCATCTGCTTGAACCTTGTCGCGAAGTTCAGCCCAGTCAGCAGCACTTGGGATAAAGATATCTTTGAAAAGTTCTTTAACACGGTCTGATTTTGGAACAAATTCGCCTGTCACATACTTGTCGAAGTAGCTTCCGTTAGCATAGTCTGATTTTTCAAAGTTGTAGAAGGTGATACCACGTTCACGCGCAATATTGTTTGACTCAACTAAAGTCCAGTAGTTCATGAGCATGAAGTAGATGCTTGTAAATTCAACAGACTCAGGCGATCCATATTCAATCAATTGTTGGGCAAGGTAGCTGTGAAGTCCCATTGCACCAAGACCAAAGGTATGAGCTTGGCTATTTCCGTGGTCGATAGTAGGAACAGCTACGATGTGCGAACTATCTGTAACGAAAGTAAGGGCACGAACCATAGCACGGATAGAACGACCAAAGTCAGGTGAAGCCATCATGTTAACCACGTTGGTTGAACCAAGGTTACATGAAACGTCCGTTCCCATTTGAAGGAATTCTTGAGCATCGTTGATCAAGCTTGGTTCTTGAACTTGAAGAATCTCAGAACACAAGTTACTCATGATAATCTTACCATCAACAGGATTTGCACGGTTAGCCGTATCAATGTTGACTACATAAGGGTAGCCAGATTCTTGTTGCAATTTAGATATTTCAGTTTCCAAATCACGCGCCTTGATTTTTGTCTTGCGGATATTTGGATTTGCGACCAATTCATCGTATTTTTCAGTGATGTCGATGTAGTTGAATGGTACACCGTATTCAAGTTCTACAGAGTAAGGGCTGAAGAGGTACATTTCTTCATTTTTACGTGCTAATTCGTAGAATTTATCGGGCACCACAACACCAAGTGAAAGGGTCTTAACACGAACTTTTTCATCGGCGTTTTCTTTCTTAGTTGAAAGGAAGGCGATGATATCTGGGTGAAAGACGTTGAGATAGACAACACCAGCACCTTGACGTTGTCCCAATTGGTTTGAGTAAGAGAAGCTATCTTCGAAAAGCTTCATAACAGGAACGACACCTGAAGCAGCACCTTCATATCCTTTGATAGGAGCTCCAGCTTCACGAAGGTTGCTGAGGGAAATTCCCACACCGCCACCGATACGTGAAAGTTGAAGAGCTGAGTTGATAGAACGTCCGATAGAGTTCATATCATCAGTTACTTGGATTAGGAAGCAAGATACTAACTCCCCACGGCGAGCACGTCCAGCATTCAAGAAGGAAGGAGTAGCAGGTTGGTAGCGTTGGTGGATGATTTCATTGGCAATATCGATTGCAATAGCTTCATTCCCATCAGCAAAATAAAGGGCGTTAAAGAAGACACGGTCTTCCATGCTTTCAAGATAATATTCACCGTCGTTAGTTTTCAAAGCATATTGATTGTAAAACTTATAGGCAGCCATGAAAGACTTGAATTGGAAGTTTTGGTCTTTGATAAATTGAGACAATTCTTCCAAAAATTCTGGACGGTATTTCTTGATAAAGGCTGTTTCGATGTAGTTGTGTTCAATGAGGTAGTTGATTTTATCCTTGATTGAATCAAAAACCATAGTGTTTGGAACTACATTTTCTTTAAAGAAGGCATCCAAGGCTTCCTTATCTTTATGAAGCATGATTTGTCCATTGACAGGACGGTTGATTTCGTTATTGAGACGGAAGTAAGTCACGTCCTCAAGATGTTTTAATCCCATAAAATTTCCCTTATCTAATTACAAAAGAAAGGCTTCTAAGTTAGCCCTAGAAGCAGTTTCTTCTGGATGATGTACTAAGATTATGCTAATTGTTTCAGTTTTCCTGGTTGGAAACCTGAAAAGACTTCAGTTGGTGTTTGGATAACAGGAGCAGCGCTGAAACCAAGCTCTTTAACTTGATCGATGTACTCAGGTTGCTCATCAAGATTGATTTCACGATAAGCGACATTATTACTGTCCAAGAAACGTTTGGTCATTTTACATTGGACACAGTTGTTTTTAGAATAAACGGTTACCATTGTGTAACTCCTCTTTCAAAATAGATTACTTTCTTAGTATATCAGAAAATAAAAATTTGTCAACGATTTAAAACTAAATATAGTGGTCTATTTTTCTGTTCAAGCTCACAAAACACAATATGTAGTGTTTGTTTTGTAAAATAGTGATAATTATCCAATAAGTTGTTTTTTGAAAAACTATATCCTGTGTTTTGTTATCTAAAATAGAAGATTTTCAGCAAGTTATCTGAAAGGAAATCGAATAAATCCCATAAAATGCTTGAAAAAAATCCTAGAAGATGATATAATACCAAATTGTAAGGGTTATCACATATAACTCAAAAAAGAAAGAACAAAAGGAGAGTCAAACTATGGCTTCTAAAGATTTCCACGTAGTGGCAGAAACAGGTATTCACGCACGTCCAGCAACATTGTTGGTACAAACTGCTAGCAAATTTGCTTCAGATATCACTCTTGAGTACAAAGGTAAATCGGTTAACCTTAAATCAATCATGGGTGTTATGAGTCTTGGTGTTGGCCAAGGTGCTGACGTAACTATCTCAGCTGAAGGTGCAGATGCAGATGACGCTATCGCTGCAATCTCAGAAACAATGGAAAAAGAAGGATTGGCATAAGGAAAATGACAGAAATGCTTAAAGGAATCGCAGCATCTGATGGTGTTGCCGTTGCAAAAGCATATCTACTCGTTCAACCGGATTTGTCATTCGATACTGTTTCAGTCGAAGATACAAACGCAGAAGAGGCTCGTTTGGATGTAGCTCTTGAAGCTTCTCAAAACGAGCTTTCTCTTATCCGTGAGAAAGCTGTAGGTACGCTTGGTGAAGAAGCGGCTCAAGTTTTTGACGCTCATTTGATGGTTCTTGCTGACCCAGAATTGATTGGTCAGATTAAAGAAACAATCCGTGCTAAGAAAGTCAATGCTGAAGCAGGTCTTAAAGAAGTGACTGACATGTTCATCACTATCTTTGAAGGTATGGAAGACAATCCATACATGCAAGAACGTGCAGCGGATATCCGCGACGTTACAAAACGTGTATTGGCAAACCTTCTTGGTAAGAAATTACCAAACCCAGCTTCAATCAATGAAGAAGTAATCGTGATTGCGCATGACTTGACACCATCTGATACAGCTCAATTGGACAAAAACTTTGTAAAAGCTTTTGTAACAAACATCGGTGGACGTACAAGCCACTCAGCTATCATGGCACGTACACTTGAAATTGCAGCTGTATTGGGAACAAATAACATCACTGAAGTAGTGAAAGACGGTGATATCCTTGCCGTTAACGGAATTACTGGTGAAGTCATTATCAACCCAACAGATGAACAAGCGGCAGAATTTAAAGCAGCTGGTGAAGTTTATGCTAAACAAAAAGCTGAGTGGGCACTTTTGAAAGATGCTCAAACAGTGACTGCTGACGGTAAACACTTCGAGTTGGCAGCTAACATCGGTACTCCAAAAGACGTTGAAGGTGTTAACAACAACGGTGCAGAAGCTGTTGGACTTTACCGTACAGAGTTCTTGTACATGGATTCTCAAGACTTCCCAACAGAAGATGAGCAGTATGAAGCATACAAGGCTGTTCTTGAGGGAATGAATGGTAAACCAGTGGTTGTTCGTACAATGGATATCGGTGGAGATAAGGAACTTCCTTACTTTGATATGCCACACGAAATGAACCCATTCCTTGGATTCCGTGCCCTTCGTATCTCTATTGCCGAAACTGGAGATGCAATGTTCCGTACACAAATCCGTGCCCTTCTTCGTGCTTCTGTTCATGGTCAATTGCGTATCATGTTCCCAATGGTTGCCCTATTGAAAGAATTCCGTGCAGCTAAAGCAGTCTTTGATGAAGAAAAAGCAAACCTTCTTGCTGAAGGAGTTGCAGTTGCGGATGATATCCAAGTTGGTATCATGATTGAAATCCCTGCAGCAGCGATGCTTGCAGACCAATTTGCTAAAGAAGTTGACTTCTTCTCAATTGGTACAAACGACTTGATCCAATACACAATGGCAGCAGACCGTATGAACGAGCAAGTTTCATACCTTTACCAACCATATAACCCATCAATCCTTCGCTTGATCAACAACGTTATCAAGGCAGCTCATGCTGAAGGTAAATGGGCTGGTATGTGTGGTGAGATGGCTGGTGACCAAAAAGCTGTTCCACTTCTTGTCGGAATGGGCTTGGATGAGTTCTCTATGTCAGCAACATCTGTACTTCGTACACGTAGCTTGATGAAGAAATTGGACACTGCTAAGATGAAAGAGTACGCTAACCGTGCCCTTACAGAGTGTTCAACAATGGAAGAAGTCCTTGAACTTCAAAAAGAATACGTTAACTTTGATTAATTTCATTAACCTTGTAACCTAGTTGCAAGGTTTTTTGATACATTCGGGAATAGTATAGTCTTGTAAAGTCCACTTTTCAATGATGAAGAGGCATGATATAATAGGAGAAGCAAATAGAATAAGAGAGAAATCATGTCTAAAGAAATTGATATTGAGTATTACCACCAGCTAGCCATGCAAAAGCAGAAGGAACACCGTAAAGTTTTAGCCAATCTAAAGAAAAAACCTCCTAAAAACCTAGACAAGATAGCCCAGCAGATTCACCAAGAAGTCTTTGAGGAAATTGATTGCACGGCCTGTGCCAATTGTTGTAAGACATTGGGACCGGACTTTAAAGAAGCGGATATTACACGAATCGCCAAGTATTTTAAGATGAAATTACCAGCTTTTGAAGCGGAGTTTCTGCAGGTAGATGAAGATGGTGATAAGGTTTTTAAATCCATGCCTTGTCCCTTTTTAGGAGGAGATAATCTCTGTTCCATCTATGAAGTTCGTCCAAAGGCATGCCGAGAGTTCCCCCATACGGACCGTAAAAAAATTCATCAAATCAACCATTTGACGATTAAGAATACTTTGACCTGTCCAGCAGCCTATCTCTTTGTTGAGAAATTAAAGGATAAGTTATAGAGATTTAAAGGATAAAAAATTTCTAATAATAACTAGAGATATGAAAGGAGTACTCCTGTGCATAGACCGAAAACAAAAGAGGAGCTAATGCTGGCCTCTAAGGAAAATTATGAAAAGCTTAACCGTTTTATCTAAACGTTATATAAGATCAAAAGGCTATCAAGTGATGTAGCCCTTTTGAGTTATACAAGCAAATTACCATGCAAAAGCTGTCGTTGGAGCATTGAGCGCTTCTAACCACTGTTTATTTTTTACAGGGCAAAGAGTTACGGATATACCTGCCATATCTAGACTGGTCATAAATGTTCCTGATTTTATAAAAGTAATAGTGACTCCTTCAATTTCTAAGAGTTGAAGGAGATCATTGATAAATATCCCCATTTCTAGGTTGCTGGTAGTGCCTAGATTATTTACAAGCAATATAAATTGATCGCCCTTTTTCCAATGATAGTGCAATCTTAATTTACTTATAATTTCATTTGCCAGGATTTCCGATGATTGGAATGGGACGATACGATAGCCTTCTTCGCCATGTATCCCAATACCATAAGAAATATTTCCTTCTTCCAAGTTAAATAGTGGAAGGGTGGCTTGGGGGAGACTAGCAGCTTTCGTTGCAAAGCCAATTGTTGCGATTTCGGGAGCAAGTTCATGACCTAAATCGGTTAGTTGTTCTATGTCAGCTCCATTTTGAGCTGCATATCCTAGAATTTTATGAAGTAAAATAGTCCCTGCAAGCCCTCTTCCTCTAATTTGAAATCTATTGTGAGGTTCAATAGAAATATCGTCGTGTGCTAGACTATAGCCAACCTTAATTCCTTCTTGTCTAGCAGTATTAATGGCCCAGCTAAATTCTTTGATGTCTGCTTCGAAATTTTTTACAATGATGAAGACACCGTGACCATTGTTTAAAAAACGAATGGACTCTAAGATTTCAGTTCTTGTAGGAGGAGTAAATAATTGGCCATAGATAGCAGCAGTAAGCATTCCTTCTCCCGCATATCCAATATGCGCAGGTTCGTGACCGGAACCTCCACCCGCCAATATTGGAACCTGATGAGGATTGCGATTTTTTTGATAGACTAATGGTAAGGTAGGGTGCTTTTCTAATTTAGGATGACTGCTGATAGTTGCCGAAATGTAACTTGAAATAATTTTCTGTTTATGATTTGAAATAAATGTCATTGTGGTCTCTTTCCAATAATCGTCATGATGAGATAGTCTGGTTGTGGAACTGAACTTTTTTTATTGACGTAAGCCTTCACGATTTCTGCTAGAGCATGTGAATGATAGTCTAACAAAAAACAAGTATAAGCAGATGAATCGATATCAATCTGACCGTATTCTCTTAAAATTTTTGATACAAGCAAGCGACAGTAGCTGATAAAGTGGTCATAGAAGTTATTTTGCCCTTGAATATCAAAAAGTTGAATATAAAAGTCACGCTCTTGTTCGAAATAAAGAAATAATTCTTGTAATAGTTTTTGGCCTGAAATGAAGTCCAAGTTATTGGTGATATACTCGGTTAAGTCAGTTTCAAATATCCAGTCTAGCAGTTCATATTTGTCAAGAAAGTGATTATAAAAGGTCTGTCTACGAATGCCAGCTGATTCCATGATATCCACAATGGAGATTTTGTCAAATTCTCTAGTAGCTAATAGGTCTCTAAATGCCTTGGCAATCCGTTTTTTTGTAATAAGTGATGATGCCATAGGAAGCCTTTCTGTTACTTACTTCATTTTACCAAAAAAATGTTTTAAACGGGTTTAAAAGGGGACAAATAATAGAATCTGTCCCTTATCATCCAGTAATAAAAAATATATAATGAAAGCGAAAACAAAGGTACATGCCGAAAGGAGTTTCTCATGAAAAAAATTATAAATGAACCGACACAAGTTGTTGATGAAATGTTGCAGGGATTGTCATTCATGCATGATGACTTGGTAGAACGCTTAGATGGTTTTGATGTCATCGTTAGAAAGGCAGAAAAGACAGGAAAAGTTGGACTCATTTCAGGTGGAGGTTCAGGACATGAACCAAGTCATGCTGGATTTGTAGGAGATGGAATGTTGTCTGCTGCCATTTGTGGAGCAGTCTTCACTTCACCTACTCCGGACCAAATTTTAGAAGCCATTAAGGCGGCTGATGAAGGTGCTGGAGTTTTCATGGTCATCAAAAACTATTCTGGTGACATTATGAACTTTGAAATTGCACAAGAACTTGCTGAAATGGAAGGTATTGATGTAGCAAGTGTTGTGGTTGATGATGATATTGCTGTTGAAAATAGTCTCTATACCCAAGGCCGTCGAGGTGTTGCAGGTACTATTTTAGTCCATAAAATTTTGGGTGCTGCAGCTCGTTCTGGTAAAACATTAGCTGAAATGAAGGACTTGGCCGATAAACTTGTCTTAGAAATTAAAACAATTGGGCTAGCCTTGTCTGGAGCAACCGTTCCTGAGGTTGGGAAACCAGGTTTTGTTCTAGAAGATGATGAATTTGAATACGGAGTTGGTATTCATGGTGAGCCAGGATATAAAAAAGAGAAAATGCAACCTTCAGCACAATTGGCCTCAGAATTGGTTGAAAAACTATCTGAAGGTTTCCAGCTTAAGGCTGGTGAACGCTATGGTCTTCTCATCAATGGTTTAGGAAGCACTCCTCTTATGGAGCAATACGTATTTGCAAATGATGTGGCTAAATTGCTCCATGAAAAAGGTGTTGAGTTGGCATTTAAGAAAATTGGAAACTATATGACCTCAATTGATATGGCTGGATTGTCTTTAACATTGATTCGATTGGCAGATAATGAGTGGTTGGATGCTCTAAATGCACCTGTTACTACACCAGCTTGGTAAAACTTTAGGAGGAAATGTCAAATGAATACTGAACAAGCTCTTGAATGGATGAAGCTTTTTAATGAAAAGATTCAAGAACAGAAAGATTACCTTAGTGAGCTAGACACCCCTATAGGAGATGGAGACCACGGTGGAAATATGGCGCGTGGCATGGCTGCAGTTATGGAAAACTTAGAAGGAAAGCAATTTGAGACCAGCAGTGATGTGTTTAAGCTTGTCTCAATGCAACTACTGAGTAAGGTAGGCGGTGCTTCTGGTCCCTTGTATGGCTCTGCTTTTATGGGCATGGCCAAGGCTGATTCTAATTCGAAAATAGAGGAAATCTTACAAAGCGGTTTGGATATGATTGTCAAACGTGGAAAAGCAGAAGTTGGAGAAAAGACAATGGTTGATGTTTGGACTCCTGTTATTGCTGCCTTGTCTGCTGGTCAATTGACTCAAGAGGTTATTGATCAGGTAGTGAATGCTACCAAAGATTTACTTGCAACTAAAGGAAGGGCATCTTATGTAGGAGAACGTTCTCTTGGACATATTGATCCTGGATCATTCTCATCAGGATTACTCTTTACTTCTCTTTTAGAAACTGGGGTGGTTTAATGGGAAGTATTGGTCTTGTTATCGTTTCACATTCCAAACACATTGCAGAAGGTGTTGTTGAACTGATTAGTGAAGTAGCTAAAGATGTTCCGATTACTTATGTAGGAGGAACCGAAGATGGAGGAATTGGAACAAGTTTTGATCAAGTAGATAGGGTTGTTTCCGAAAATCCAGCAGATACTTTATTAGCCTTTTTTGACCTAGGTTCTGCTAAAATGAACTTAGAAATGGTGGCTGATTTCAGTGATAAAAGTATCATGATCAATAGGGTTCCAATTGTAGAAGGTGCCTATACTGCAGCTGCTCTTCTTCAGGCTGGTGCAGAACTGTCAGTTATTCAAACACAGTTGTCGGAGCTTGAAATCAATAAATAAGGAATCTTACTATGACTCTTTTTATAGGTGAGCTATTGATTATCTCAACTATAAAAGTTTAATACTCAATGAAAATTAAATTCAAACCACGTCAACGTCGCCTTGCCGTAGGTATATGATACTGACTCTGTCAGTTCTATCCACAACCTCAAAACACTGTTTTGAGCAACCTGCGGCTAGTTTCCTAGTTTGCTCTTTGATTTTCATTGAGTATAATAATTCAAAACTGATTGTGATGGGACTATTCTAGCTTTAGAATTCTTTAAAAATTAAAATTTAAGGCAATAAATGGCTTAGAATAGTGCGAAAACATTTAGTTTATAGGAATTCTAGATCTAGAATTACATAGGTATTTATGAAGTTAGAGTATTCGATAGTTAGGATTGTTCTATTCTGAAAGATTTGAGCTGTCAATCTTCTAGAATAGTAGTTTGCCAATGAATTTTGTTGAAAGATTCCTTGTTTTATGGTAGTCTAAAGTAAAAGAAAGCCTTATCATTATATTTGTATCTTTAATCTGACTTGGTTTAGGTCTAGAAGAGGGATAGATATTTGGGGTTTTCAAATAATAATAATATTTTCACTTGCAAAAAATGTATTTCAACTTTACCTAATGTAAAAGAAGGAAATATCATGAAACGTTTATGACTTGTTGGAAAGAGAATGTGAGCTAAAAATGGATTCTCTTTACATATTAGGAGTAGGTAGATGAGTAATCTAGAGTCAATTCGTAAAGCGCATATCATCGTGTGGGGTTCCTATCTATTTTTATCATTAAGGGCGCCGCTAATTAGCAGCACAGAGTATTTCGTGCTTATTTTTTTAGCGTTTCTCTATTCAATAGTATCGCTACCTATATACTCTGTGAAGAATAAAATAGTATCTATTTGTTTGGCTATAAACTCGATCCTGTTAATGAGTTTTCCAATTTTAATCAATAAATTTTTCCCAGGAAACGTTTCTACTTATATCGTATTAATCAGTATTTTTATCCTGGAGTTCTTAATCTTTAATAAAATTGGTAGAGATTTTGATACTAGATTAGCTAGCGAGTATAGGAAAATCAGTCAGTTTAAAAGTAAGATGTCTCAATCTCCTTGGATAAAATATTTAGAGATTTCTAGTTTTATATTAACTATACTTCCATTTATTCTTCATGGTACAGTTGATAATCATGTATTGACTCTTATCTTTTTGATAAAAATTTGTGTAGATACTACGATAAAGATTATATTAAACAGAATCTTTAAGACAAGTGAGGTAATGAAAAGGAGGATATTTTCTCTTTTTGTACTAGATTTGATTGTCTATTTATTTTTAGGCTATGTTTTAGCAATGCAAAAAGATGGATACCTATTTTCAATTCTACTAATTTTTTCTAATTTCTCACTTCCCTTTATCAGAGAAAAAGAGTATGAATTATTTAAAAATAAGAAGTGAGTTAGATATGGTTAAATCTTAGTTCTCTTTAAAATCAAATCAGATATAGAAAAGATATCCTATCTAGGTAACAAAGTGCTTTAAACGCAGTCGACGATTACTTATTAGAGAACTATTCTAACCATCCAACGTTAAAGAGAAGAAATCTTATGAAACTCGTATCACCAAATAATTATGCTGCTATTGAGTAAGAAGAAATGAGGTGTCTTGATGGGGGATTATCTCTACATAAAGACGGGGGAATGTTACAGTAAACGTAGCCCCTGCTTATTTTATGGGGAATTAAATATGTTTAAACTAAGTGATAAAGTTAGACTAATATTTGCTCTTTTAGGGGTAAGTTTCATATTGGTTAGTATGTATTTTATACCTTTTATTAAAACTGAGAATAAATTTTGGGAAATACTTTTATTTATATTAGGTGTATTGCTAATTGGAATTGCGTTACTAAATCCCCAAAAAAATTAAATTTTAGAATAGTATTAGTGAGTAGGTAATCATTTCTTGATTGGATTTTTTTAATGCTATTGATGAATGGGATGGAAACAGTGACAATAGATTAAGAACAGGATGATAGTATTATGATGGTTATTTTAATTTTGATGGTTGTGGTGTTTCTGTATTATGTAATTACAGAGTATTTTCAGAATAGTTATATTGACTGTATACTATTTCTAACATTGCTGATTTCTCATTTGATATGGGATTACTATTTTTTACCCATTGAAGTCTTAGTAGCATTAAGTGGAGTAAATTTGTTGTCAAGATTTTTCAAAAAAAAGAGAAGCCAATAGATTTGCTAGTGAATTATTAAGATGAAAGGTAAAATTGGAATATCTAAAATGAAACATTTTATTGCAGGAATTGGTGAGATAAGATTTATTAGTTATCTATTGTCTCTATGTGTAGGACTAGCCCCTCTTTTTCATATCTATGTCATAGGTTCTGAAATGAATTTTGTGAAAATAGTATTATCTATTTTGGGAGTCATATTTGTAGGTATTTTAACTATTACTCGAATTTATAGAAGATTTTTCTATAATTCACTAGAATAGTATGGGTTAGTTAATCCATTAGATCTATTATTCTTTGTGGTACTATACCACTTTTAAGTTTTTACATTAAACAACTGTCTGAAGTGAAAGTTGTTTATCTTAGAAAGGAAAACTCTCAAATTGTCCTACAAATTTCTACTTTTCGACCTTGACCACACTTTGCTTGATTTTGATGCTGCTGAGGATGTGGCTTTAACGCAACTTCTAAAAGAAGAAGGGGTTGCAGATATTCAGGCCTATAAAGACTATTACGTTCCTATGAACAAGGCTCTATGGAAGGACTTGGAGCAAAAGAAAATTAGTAAACAAGAGTTGGTTAACACGCGCTTTTCTCGTTTATTTGCCCATTTTGGATTTGAGAAGGACGGTGCTTTACTTGCCCAGCGTTACCAATTTTACTTAGCCCAGCAGGGGCAAACTTTTTCAGGCGCTCATGAACTTTTGGACAGCCTCATCGAGCGTGATTATGACTTGTATGCTGCGACAAATGGCATTACTGCCATTCAGACAGGGCGTTTGGCTCAATCTGATCTGGCACCTTATTTCAATCAAGTCTTTATCTCTGAACAGCTGCAAACACAAAAGCCGGATGCTCTTTTTTATGAAAAAATTGGTCAACAGATTGCAGGTTTTAGCAAAGAAAAGACGCTGATGATTGGAGACTCTCTAACCGCCGACATTCAAGGCGGCAATAATGCTGGGATTGACACGATTTGGTACAATCCTCATCAACTCGAAAATCCCACACAAGCCCAGCCAACCTACGAAGTCCATTCTTACCGAGACTTGCTGGATTGTTTAGATAAACTGTAAAAAGTGGTTTAGACAGCCACTTTTTGCTATAATAGAGGCAGTAAAAACGAAGGAGTCGGCTATGGAACACTCGTCTTGGCATGCTTTGATTAAGGAGCAATTACCTGAGGGTTATTTCGGGAAAATCAATCAGTTTATGAATCAGGTCTATGCTCAGGGGACTATTTATCCACCCAAGGAAAAGGTTTTTCAGGCTCTCTTGACAACACCGCTTGAAGAAGTTAAGGTGGTGATTCTAGGGCAAGATCCCTATCACGGGCCAGGTCAAGCGCAGGGCTTGAGTTTTTCTGTACCGGACTCTATCCCAGCTCCACCATCCTTGCAAAATATCTTGAAAGAATTGTCAGATGATATCGGGGTTAAGAAATCTCATGATTTGACAGCTTGGGCTGAGCAAGGAGTCTTACTTCTTAATGCTTGTTTGACAGTTCCGGCTGGACGGGCTAATGGTCATGCTGGGCAGATATGGGAGCCTTTTACGGATGCTGTGATTCAGGTGGTCAATCATCTAGATAGACAAGTCGTTTTTGTACTCTGGGGAGCTTATGCACGCAAGAAGAAGGCCTTAGTTACCAATCCTCATCACTTGATTATCGAATCAGCCCATCCCAGTCCTTTGTCAGTTTATAGAGGATTTTGGGGTTCCAAGCCTTTTTCCAAGGCCAATGCATTCTTAAAAGAAACAGGACAAGAGCCAATCGATTGGCTTAGATAAGGAGAAAATATGCCTCAGTTAGCGACGATTTGCTACATTGATAACGGGAAAGAACTGCTTATGCTCCACCGTAATAAGAAGCCAAATGATGTTCATGAAGGAAAATGGATTGGTGTGGGTGGTAAGCTAGAGCGAGGAGAGACACCTCAGGAATGCGCGGTGCGTGAAATCCTTGAGGAAACAGGGCTCAAAGCCAAGCCAGTTCTAAAAGGTGTCATCACTTTTCCTGAATTTACACCAGATTTAGACTGGTACACCTATGTTTTTAAGGTGACGGAGTTCGAGGGGGATTTGATTGACTGCAATGAGGGGACGCTGGAATGGGTTCCTTATGATGAGGTTTTGAGCAAGCCGACTTGGGAAGGTGACCATACCTTTGTTGAGTGGCTTTTAGAGGACAAACCCTTCTTTTCAGCTAAGTTTGTTTATGATGGGGATAAATTGTTGGATACCCAAGTTGATTTTTATGAATAAAGGAGAAAGCAGATGCTACTAATCAAAAATGGTCGTGTTATGGATCCCAAGTCTGGTTTGGATCAAGTGTGTGATGTCTTGGTTGAAGATGGAAAGATTATCAAAATTGCGCCTGAGATTAAAGAAGAAGGAGCAGAGATAATTGATGCTACTGGTCTTGTAGTTGCTCCTGGCTTGGTCGATATTCATGTTCATTTCCGTGAACCTGGTCAAACACATAAAGAAGACATTCATACCGGTGCCCTAGCAGCCGCTGCAGGTGGTTTTACAACTGTTGTCATGATGGCTAATACTAGTCCAACCATTTCAGACGTTGAGACTTTGAAAGAAGTTCTTCAATCTGCTGCCAAGGAAAAAATCAATGTTAAGACGGTTGCGACCATTACTAAGAATTTTAATGGGCAAGATTTGACTGACTTTAAAGCACTTTTAGAAGCTGGAGCTGTTGGTTTCTCAGACGACGGTATCCCGCTTGAAAGTAGTAAAGTTGTTAAGGAAGCCATGGAGGAAGCTAAAAAGCTTAATACCTTTATTAGTCTTCATGAGGAAGATCCAGGTTTGAACGGTATTCTTGGCTTTAATGAAAATATCGCTAAAGATCATTTCCATATCTGTGGTGCAACTGGGGTAGCTGAGTATGCTATGATGGCGCGTGATGTCATGATTGCCTATGCAACTAAGGCCCATGTTCACATCCAGCATTTGTCTAAGGAAGAAAGTGTTAAAGTAGTTGAGTTTGCTCAGGGGCTAGGTGCACAAGTCACAGCAGAAGTAGCGCCACAGCATTTTTCTAAGACCGAAGCGCTCCTTTTGACACAAGGAAGCAATGCTAAGATGAATCCGCCACTTCGTTTGGAATCAGACCGTCGTGCCGTTATCGAAGGTCTCAAGTCAGGTGTTATCACAGTTATCGCAACTGATCACGCGCCTCACCATGCGGATGAAAAAAATGTCGAGGATATTACCAAAGCGCCATCTGGTATGACTGGTTTGGAAACATCTCTTTCTCTCGGTTTAACTTATTTGGTAGAAGCTGGGGAATTGACCTTGATGGAATTGCTTGAAAAGATGACCTACAACCCAGCCAAACTTTACAACTTTGAAGCAGGTTACTTGGCTGAGAATGGTCCAGCAGATATCACTATTTTTGATGCTAAGGCTGACCGCCTTGTGGACTCCCATTTTGCTTCGAAAGCAGCTAATTCACCATTCATCGGTGAAACCTTAAAAGGGCAGGTTAAATATACCATCTGTAAGGGACAAATCGTCTATCAAAACTAGGGGGAGTCTGCTCTGTAAACAAAAAGAATAGAGAGCCTATATGTACCAAACCCATCATTTCAAAGACAAGTTTATCTTATTTTTAAAGATATTTTTCCCTATCCTGATTTATCAATTTGCCAATTATTCTGCCTCCTTTGTTGATACGACTATGACAGGTCAATACAATACCATGGACTTGGCTGGTGTATCTATGGCAACCAGTATCTGGAATCCTTTCTTTACCTTCCTAACAGGGATTGTGTCAGCCTTGGTGCCTATCATTGGTCACCATCTTGGGAGAGGGAAAAAGGAAGAAGTTGCATCTGATTTTTACCAGTTCATTTATCTTGCCTTGGGTCTATCCGTGGTCTTGCTGGGATTAGTACTTTTCCTGGCACCACCTGTTTTGAATCATATTGGACTAGAAGCTCCTGTGGCAGCAGTAGCGGTTCGTTATCTCTGGTTTTTATCTATCGGAATTATCCCCTTGTTGCTCTTTAGTGTCATTCGATCCTTGCTGGATTCTCTAGGGCTAACCAAACTGTCTATGTACCTCATGCTTTTGTTACTTCCTCTCAATAGTGGATTTAACTATCTCTTGATTTACGGGGCCTTTGGTGTTCCAGAGTTGGGAGGTGCTGGCTCTGGATTAGGTACTTCCTTGGCCTATTGGGTCTTACTTGGGATTTCTGTTCTGGTTTTATTTAAACAGGAGAAGCTCAAAGCCTTACATCTTGAGAAACGCATTCCTCTTAATATGGATAAAATCAAGGAAGGAGTTCGTTTAGGTCTGCCTATAGGGGGGACTGTCTTCGCAGAAGTGGCTATTTTCTCCGTGGTTGGCTTGATTATGGCTAAGTTCTCGTCCTTGATTATCGCTAGTCACCAGTCAGCCATGAACTTTTCAAGTCTTATGTACGCCTTTCCTATGAGTATCTCATCAGCTATGGCTATTGTCGTTTCCTATGAAGTGGGAGCCAAGCGATTTGATGATGCAAAAACTTATATTGGTTTAGGAAGATGGACAGCCCTCATTTTTGCGGCCTTCACCTTATCCTTTCTTTACATTTTTAGGGGAAATGTGGCCAGTCTTTATGGCAACGACCCAGAATTCATCGATTTGACAGCGCGCTTTTTGACTTATAGTCTTTTTTTCCAGTTAGCAGATACCTTTGCGGCACCGCTTCAGGGAATTTTACGGGGGTATAAGGATACCGTTATTCCTTTTTACCTTGGTTTGGTTGGTTATTGGGGCGTAGCAATCCCAGTGGCTATTGTATTTGATTCCCTAACAGATTTTGGAGCTTATTCTTACTGGATTGGCTTGATTATTAGTTTGATTGTGAGTGGAGCGCTCTACCGTTGGCGTTTAACTGTGATTATGAAGAGATTTGAATCTTTAGCAAAATCCAAACGCTAAAAAGTTTGTGAAAAAATATTCTTGATAAGAAAATTCCTTGTTTTTACGGGGTTTTCTTTTTTATTTTGTGAAATTTCTTTTAGAAAAACTTTGACAGTATTTGCCAAAAACGGTAAAATAGTAAGGTAAGAAGAAACTTAGAAAGGCAAGAAGATGTCAACTTTAGATAAAAATCTTTTGCTAGAGATGTTCCGTAAGATGGAAGAAATCCGTCGTATGGACTTAAAAATTGCGCAATTAGTAAAGAAAGGGAAAGTGCCAGGAATGACGCACTTTTCTGTTGGAGAAGAGGCGGCTAACGTGGGTGCTATGTTGGCTCTCAATCCAGATGATCTAATTACCTCAAACCACCGTGGTCACGGACAAGCTATTGCCAAAGGAATTGACCTCAACGGAATGATGGCTGAAATCCTCGGTAAATATACTGGAACCTGTAAAGGTAAAGGTGGTTCTATGCATATCGCTGACCTTGATGCTGGTAACCTTGGTGCCAATGGTATCGTAGGTGGTGGTATGGGAATCGCTGTTGGTGCAGCCCTCAGTCAGCAAATGCAACATACTGGAAAAATCGTTGTCTGCTTCTTTGGAGATGGTGCGACCAACGAAGGTGTTTTCCACGAAGCAGTAAATATGGCTTCTATCTGGAACCTGCCAGTCATTTTCTATTGCATTAACAATGGTTATGGAATCTCTGCGGATATCAAGAAAATGACTAATGTAGAGCATATCCATCAACGTAGCTCAGCTTATGGAATTCCTGGAATGTTCATCGAAGACGGTAACAATGTCATCGACGTCTATGAAGGATTTAAGAAAGCTGTAGACCATGTTCGTGGTGGCAATGGTCCAGTCTTGATTGAAAGTGTAACTTATCGCTGGCTTGGTCACTCATCATCTGACCCTGGTAAATATCGTACACGTGAAGAAGTGGAATTGTGGAAACAAAAAGACCCAATCGAAAACCTCCGCAATTACCTTATTGAAAATAACATTGCAAGTGCCGAAGAATTGGAAGAAATCCAAGCGCAAGTAAAGGAAGCAGTAGAAGCTTCTGTTAAATTTGCAGAGGAAAGTCCATTCCCACCGCTTGAATCAGCCTTTGAAGATATTTACGCAGACTAAGGAGAAAGAGATAAAATGGAAACAAAAACAATGTCCTTCCGTGACACCATTATCCTTGCTATGTCTGAGGAAATGCGTCGCGATGAAAATGTATTCTTGATGGGAGAAGATGTAGGTGTCTTCGGAGGAGACTTCGGAACTTCTGTCGGAATGCTTGAAGAATTTGGTCCAGAACGTGTTCGTGATTGTCCGATTTCTGAAGCTGCCATCTCGGGAGCAGCAGCAGGAGCAGCCATGACAGGACTTCGTCCAATCGTTGATATGACCTTCATGGACTTTTCTGTTATTGCCATGGACAATATCGTCAACCAAGCCGCTAAAACACGCTATATGTTTGGTGGTAAAGGTCAGGTTCCAATGACTGTTCGTTGTGCAGCTGGTAACGGAGTTGGCTCTGCCGCCCAGCACTCGCAATCTCTAGAGTCTTGGTTTACTCACATTCCAGGACTTAAGGTTGTAGCACCAGGTACGCCTGCGGACATGAAAGGACTGCTTAAGTCTTCTATCCGTGATAACAACCCTGTTATCATTCTTGAGTACAAGTCAGAATTTAACCAAAAAGGGGAAGTGCCAGTTGATCCAGACTACACGATTCCACTTGGAGTTGGGGAAATCAAACGTGAAGGTACGGATGTCACAGTTGTTACTTATGGGAAAATGCTTCGCCGTGTGGTTAAAGCTGCTGAAGAATTAGCAGAAGAAGGAATTTCTGTTGAAATTGTGGACCCACGTACCCTTGTTCCGCTTGATAAGGACATCATCATTAACTCAGTTAAGAAGACTGGTAAGGTTGTTCTGGTAAACGATGCCCACAAAACAAGCGGCTATATCGGAGAGATTTCAGCTATTATTTCAGAATCAGAAGCATTTGACTATCTAGATGCACCAATCCGCCGTTGTGCAGGAGAAGATGTGCCAATGCCTTATGCACAAAACCTAGAAAATGCAATGATTCCAACAGTTGAAAGCATCAAAGATGCTATCCGTAAAACATATAACAAAGAATAGAATTACATAAGATAAGTTATGTAAACAAAATAAAGCTGACGAGAAACTTTGTATCTTTTAGGTGCTGAGCTCTTCGTCCTTAATATCTTATATTCGAACACGGGCTAAAAGCTCGGAAAAAGATAAATCTCCTTGGCTTCGTCGAAGTCATCGTCGATTTCCTATTTTTCAGTCGCTTTTAACGCCCTTTGTATCATATAATTGAATTCGGACGGAGGTCTGCGAAAAAAAGATAGATTTCCTTGTGTTCATCGAACACATCGTCAATCTCCTATTTTTTCATTGCCCTCTGAGTCCTTAATATCTTAGTATAGAATTGGAGAGGTCATGGCTGATGACAAGCTAAGAGCGACTCCTGCGGCTAGAAAGTTAGCGGATGATTTAGGTATCAACCTCTACGACGTTTCTGGCTCAGGTGCAAACGGTCGTGTCCACAAAGAAGACGTGGAAACTTATAAAGACACAAATGTGGTTCGCATTTCGCCACTTGCAAAACGAATTGCCCTCGAACATAATATTGCTTGGCAGGAGATTCAAGGAACTGGTCATCGTGGTAAAATCATGAAGAAGGATGTTTTGGCCTTGCTTCCTGAAAATATCGAAAACGATACCATCAAGTCTCCTGCTCAGATTGAAAAAGTGGAAGAAGTCCCTGATAACGTAACACCATACGGTGAAATTGAGCGTATCCCAATGACACCAATGCGTAAGGTTATTGCCCAACGCATGGTTGAATCTTACTTGACTGCGCCAACCTTTACCCTCAACTATGAAGTTGATATGACTGAAATGTTGGCTCTTCGTAAGAAGGTTCTTGAGCCAATTATGGAAGCAACTGGGAAGAAGACTACTGTAACAGACCTTCTTTCACTTGCAGTTGTTAAGACTCTTATGAAACACCCATACATCAACGCTTCATTGACAGAAGACGGCAAGACTATTATCACGCACAACTATGTCAACCTTGCTATGGCAGTTGGGATGGATAATGGATTGATGACTCCTGTTGTTTACAATGCTGAAAAACTAAGTTTATCAGAGTTGGTTGTTGCATTCAAAGACGTCATTGGCCGTACCTTGGATGGTAAATTGGCTCCAAGCGAACTGCAAAATTCAACATTCACAATCAGTAATTTGGGAATGTTTGGTGTTCAGTCCTTCGGTCCGATCATTAACCAACCAAACTCAGCTATTCTTGGTGTCAGTTCGACGATTGAGAAGCCAGTTGTCGTCAATGGTGAGATTGTGATTCGTCCTATTATGAGTCTTGGGTTAACAATTGACCACCGTGTCGTAGATGGTATGGCTGGTGCTAAATTTATGAAAGATTTGAAAGAATTGATTGAAAATCCAATCTCAATGTTGATTTAAGAACAAGAGTATTCATTTTAAAGATATAGATAAAGGAAGGAAGACATGGCCTTAGAAGTAATTATGCCGAAAGCCGGCGTTGATATGACAGAAGGACAAATCGTCCAATGGAATAAAAAAGTCGGAGAATTTGTAAAAGAAGGAGAAATCCTTTTGGAAATCATGACTGATAAAGTCAGCATGGAATTGGAAGCCGAAGAAGACGGTTACTTGATCGCTATCCTCAAAGGAGATGGTGAAACTGTTCCAGTAACGGAAGTTATCGGTTACCTTGGTGAAGAAGGGGAAAACATCCCAACTTCTGGAGCAACAGCCCCAGAAGCTAGCCCTGCACCTGCAGCAAGTGCCTCAAACGATGATGGTAAGAGCGATGATGCTTTTGATATCGTTGTGATTGGTGGAGGTCCTGCTGGATACGTGGCAGCCATTAAAGCTGCCCAACTCGGTGGTAAGGTTGCCCTTGTTGAGAAATCTGAACTTGGTGGAACCTGCTTAAACCGTGGCTGTATTCCAACCAAGACCTACCTTCATAACGCTGAAATTATTGAAAATATCGGTCATGCTGCAAATCGTGGTATCGTGATTGAAAATCCTAACTTCACTGTTGATATGGACAAACTTTTAGAAACTAAATCTAAAGTTGTTAATACTCTTGTTGGTGGTGTTGCAGGACTTCTTCGTAGTTACGGAGTTACTGTTCATAAGGGTATCGGTACTATTACTAAAGACAAGAATGTCTTGGTAAATGGTTCTGAATTGCTTGAAACCAAGAAAATCATCCTTGCTGGTGGTTCAAAAGTCAGCAAGATCAACGTTCCTGGTATGGAATCATCACTCGTGATGACAAGTGACGACATTCTTGAAATGAACGAAGTGCCAGAAAGCCTTGTTATCATCGGTGGTGGTGTTGTCGGTATCGAACTTGGTCAGGCCTTCATGACATTTGGTTCAAAAGTAACTGTTATCGAAATGATGGACCGTATCGTGCCAGCTATGGATGCAGAAGTGTCTAAGAACCTTCGCTTGATTCTTGAGCGTAAAGGAATGACCATCTTGACTGGTACTAAACTGCAAGAAATCATCGAGGAAAATGGTCAACTTCGTATCAAGGTTGAAGGAAAAGACGATATCATCGCAAATAAAGCTCTTCTTTCAATCGGTCGTGTGCCGGATCTTGAAGGTATTGGAGAGGTTGAGTTTGAATTGGATCGTGGTCGTATCAAGATCAACGAATACATGGAAACTTCTGTTCCAGGAATTTATGCACCAGGTGATGTTAATGGTACTAAGATGTTAGCGCACGCAGCCTTCCGTATGGGGGAAGTTGCCGCTGAAAATGCTCTTAAAGGAAATCATGCTGTTGCCAAATTGAATTTGACTCCTGCAGCCATCTATACTCTTCCTGAAGTAGCAGCAGTAGGTTTGACAGAAGAACAAGCCCGTGAGAAATACGATGTTGCTATCGGTAAATTCAACTTTGCGGCTAACGGACGTGCCATTGCCTCAGATGCAGCTCAAGGTTTCGTAAAAGTCATCGCTGATAAGAAATACGGAGAAATCCTTGGTGTCCATATCATTGGTCCTGCAGCTGCAGAATTGATTAACGAGGCATCAAGCATTATCGAAATGGAAATCACTGTTGAAGAAATGCTGAAGACTATCCACGGACACCCAACCTACTCTGAAGTGATGTACGAAGCATTTGCGGATGTTTTAGGAATGGCCATCCATTCACCTAAGAAAAAATAAAAGAAAGATAGAATAGACTGGAAAATATCTTTCCAGTCTCTATCGTATAAGAAGGTATCTCATGAAATACATTATCAATCATTCAAACGACACCGCTTTTAATATCGCCTTGGAAGAATATGCCTTTAAACACCTTTTGGATGAGGATCAAATCTTCCTACTTTGGATTAACAAGCCATCTATCATTGTTGGTCGTCACCAGAATACCATCGAAGAAATCAACCGTGATTATGTTCGCGAAAATGGCATTGAGGTAGTTCGCCGTATCAGTGGTGGTGGAGCTGTTTACCACGATTTAAATAACCTCAACTACACGATCATTTCAAAAGAAGATGAAAACAAAGCTTTTGACTTCAAGAGCTTCTCAACTCCAGTTATCAATACTTTGGCTCAACTTGGGGTTAAAGCTGAGTTCACAGGTCGTAATGACCTTGAAATTGATGGTAAGAAGTTCTGTGGCAATGCCCAAGCCTATATCAACGGCCGTATCATGCACCACGGTTGCTTGCTCTTTGACGTTGATTTGTCAGTCCTCGCAAATGCCCTTAAGGTTTCAAAGGATAAATTTGAATCAAAAGGTGTGAAATCTGTTCGTGCTCGTGTAACCAATATTATCAATGAATTACCAGAAAAAATCACAGTCGAAGAATTCCGTGACTTACTCTTGGAATACATGAAAAAAGAGTATCCAGAGATGACAGAATACGTTTTTTCTGAGGAAGAATTGGCTGAAATCAATCGAATCAAGGATACTAAGTTCGGTACTTGGGACTGGAACTACGGTAAATCACCTGAATTTAACGTCCGTCGTGGAACAAAATTCACTAGTGGTAAGGTGGAAGTCTTTGCTAACGTTACTGAATCAAAAATCCAAGACATCAAGATTTATGGGGATTTCTTTGGTATCGAAGATGTTGCAGCTGTAGAAGATGTCCTCCGTGGAGTGAAATACGAACGCGAAGATGTCCTTAAGGCGCTAGAAACCATTGATATCACACGCTACTTCGCTGGTATTAGCCGTGAAGAAATCGCTGAGGCGGTAGTTGGATAAATCAAAAAAAGAAGCTGGTCCTACAACCAACTTCTTTTTTTGATATTTATTTACATAACTTAAAATACGTAAAATTATAAACTATCTAGAGCATTCTTTTGTTCATCATTAACGATATGGGTATAGAGGTCAGTGACTTGTGTACTGGCATGTCCTAACTGGTGACTGACCAAAACTTGAGATTTAGTGGCATCATAGAGCCTAGTTGCTAGAGTATGTCGTAGTTTGTGGGGGGTTACACGCACTTTGAAGTCCTCAGAGTACTTAGCAACCATTTTTTCAACGCTAGAAGCATCGATACGATTAGGAACACCTCTGTAGAGAGTCAAAAAAAGGGCTGTATCTGTTTTTTCCGTCTTATAGCGTTGATTTCGAATGGCCAGATAATTCTCTAAATAAGGCTTAGCAAAGGCAGCGACATTGACAGAGTCACGTTTGCCCCCTTTTCGAGTGACATCGATAACCATCATTTTGAGATTGAGATCCCTTATATCCAGATAAACAGCTTCAGATAAGCGGACACCAGACGCCAAGAGAAGGGCAATAATGGCCAAATCACGTTCTTTATTTTTGTTGAATGATGAGAGAGCGCGATTTGAAAGTTGTTGTGGATACTCTTGGTCAATATAAGATAGAAAACCTTCTGTTTCATCACCTAAAAAGAGTTTTTGCTTGATGTTTTCAGCTCTAGCAGCAAGTGTCTCTTTCTTTTTCTTTGTTGAAACTTTCTTCATTACATTACGATAGAAATAAGGTTCCCCTTGATCGTTTTCAACCTCCTCGGTCAGATACTTGTAAAGACTAGAAAGTGCTGACAAGGTCCGATTGATGGTTGTCTGAGAAACTCCTTGCTTGGTTGTATTAGCATTCAGCAAAGGACGTTCACGAAGATAAAGGATAAAAGATTCCATATCTTTCTTTGACATATTTTCCAATACCGATAAAGGAATATCAGATATTTTATCAGCGTTTGAAATGCCAGACTCCAAAACCCAGCTAAAAAATCGATCGTATTCCTTGAGGTATTCGTACAAGGTTGTAAAACTATAGGGGACAGCAAGCTTAGATTGGTAGTATTCCAGAACATACCAGGGCATGATTTGTTTTAGTTTGTCGATTCGTTCTAGTAAAATCTCACGTTTCATGATTTTCTCCATAAATAAACTATACTAGCAGTATAGCATAGACTCATATATTTTTCAAGAAAATTATAGTTTTTCGGAAAGATGTTATAGAGCTTTTTAAAATTTAAAAAAGGATCTAATAACTAAAAATTTTTTGGAACAAAAATATACCTTAAATCATCAAATTTGAATCAGCCATCACTGAAAATAAAGACTAAAACTAACTTTTGTGAAGAATAAAAAAGAAAAGGCTTTTATCCTTTCTTTTTTTACAAATTGTCTTTTAAGTTTAAATACTTTTTTAATTGTTCTATTGTTAGATATCTACTACAAAGCAGCTCATTAAAAAGGCTTTTTTTACAAGACTGGCAATAACACTAAATTTATTAGAAGCCTCTTCCTATTCTTTTAGAACTCTTCATTAAGGTTCAACGACATCTTTAATTCTATCATAGCAAGTTTTAAGGATGAGCTGATTAGCTGCTTTTCTATCATAAACAATTTTTCCATTTGAGTAAGTTTCTTTTTTATAATTTTTTAAAATATTTTGTTGCAAATCCAATAATTCTTTTTTACTCAAAGCTTGGGATACTTCTGCCATCCAAAAAATTAGCTCTCCACATTGTACCGTTCTATTAAAATAAACAGCACCATCTTGTAGACGTTTTTTGCAGTAATTTATTAAGTGAGTATACTGGCTGGGGATTTTTTCTGGTTGGTCAATTCGATAACCTGTCCCCTCTTCTTGGATGAAATTGTTTTGCATAAGCTCTATTGTAAGAGGAGCTTTTGCAAAATTTTTACTCTTAAAGAAATCATAAACATTTTGCATCTTCATGTTCATTTGATTTTGCTGTTCCTTTCTATTTTATCCCTGTAAGATTTCCTCTTTATTTACATTTAAAAACTGACAAATAAACTAGCTTTTCTATATTTACGCCCGCAAATGCGGGAAAGACATTTCCTCATTTACTTTTTCCAAAAGATGCCAATTTTTTGTAACAATGAATAAGTGGAATTTGCATCTGCTAATGCTCTATGAGAGCCGTATCAGCATCAATTTCATAAGCTTTTAAAACATCTTGGAGATGATAGCTAGGCAATATTTACTTTCTTTTTATATAAGAAAGTAAATCATGTCTTTCATTTTTCAAAGTAGAAAAATCATTTATTTTAAGACTCTTATTTATAAAAGCAATATCGAAGTTTAAATTGTATCCAACTAGAGGCAATTTCTCAATAAAAGATAAAAACTCAGACAGAACTTCTTTCTCATCTCTATAAGGAAAGGAATAAAGAACTCACCCACTAAACTTCTGTTAATACTACACAACTGAAGAGCTATATAAGGAGCTATGAGATACAAAATACATTGTATAATTGCTATTGTTTGATTTCAATCTTACTGTACAGACTTGATACAATAAACTCCTTTCTAGCTTTATGCTTTATTTCTAACTTGATTATAGTCTTATTTTTACCAAAGTTCAATTATTTGTATGTGAAAAATCTTATTAAAAAAAAATAACCGTTCTCATTGCTGAGAATCGGTTTTCTAGTATATTTAATTAAGAAGTTTAATTTCACATAACATAAATTATGTAAAAAATTCTACAACAACAAATCTTTGATTTTCCCAATTTCACTTTTTGGAATAACTAGGTGAATCATATCACCGAGGTACATTCTGGTTGAGCCATTAACTGTTTGGCTCTTGCCATTATGGACTTGAGTGGTGATGAGGATATTATGTGGTAAGTTGAGTTCATGTACTTGTTTTCCTGCTATTTTATCCGAAACAGGGATTTCAATGAGAGTGACTTCTCCTTCATCTGTCGCTTCTTCGGGCAACATTTTTTCCAACATAGCTTCATAGACTGGCGCACCCTTGAGTAGATCCATGATGATGTAGGCGACCAAGGTCACTAAACCAAGTGGCATGAGGTTGCGAATATCTCCTACCATCTCAGTTACGAGTATCATAGCAGTTAAGGGAGCCTTGGATATTGCTCCAAAATAGCCACTCATTCCTAGAATGACAAATATAGGGAATTGCTCTTGACTGATAAGTCCAAGATTGACACAAATAACACCAACTAGGGCACCAAGTAAGGAGCCAAGTGCCAAAATTGGTAGGAAAATTCCTCCTGGCAGGCCACTTCCATAGCTAATCATGCTCCAAATAAAGCGAATCAAAAAGTAAACTAATAGAACTTGGAAACTAAAATCTTGCTCAGTTAAGGAAAGAACCAGCTGATTTCCACCACCAAGGATTTGGGGTAAGAAGATTCCGACTGGTATGATGAGAATGAAAGCTAGAATTGGGTAATAAGCTCTATCCAAATGGATTTTTTGACCAAGCCAATCATAAATTCGACCAACATTGAGCACAGCTTTCTCATAGAGAAAACCAGATAGTCCAAGAAAAACTCCCATAAGGAGGTAAATCCAATACTGATCCAGGGTCATGAGTGGGATGTTGTCTGGCATGTCCAGTACGGGTGTTAAGCCAAATATGAGCAGAGAAACAAAGTTTGCTACGAGACTAGCTGCGAGAGTAGACACCCAGAAAAAACGCGAAAAATGGTGATAAACTTCTTCCACTACAAAGAGGAGGCCTGCTATTGGTGCATTAAAGGCAGCGGCTAATCCTGCTGCAGCTCCACTCGCAATCAAGGATCGTTCCTCTACTGGACTGGATTTAAGCCATTTGGCAATTCCTTTACCACCGACTGCTCCAAGTTGAATACTTGGTCCTTCACGCCCCAGCATAAGGCCACTTGCAATAGCAAGAATTCCTAGAATATATTTTTTCCAAAGAACTCCCCACCAGTTGAGGGTCATGAGTCCCTTTAATTCGGCTTCGACTTGAGGGATTCCAGAACCCTTTATGTCTTTTTCTGATCGAGTTAATTTCGCACTGAGCCAACAAACTATTAAATAAAATAGACCAATGATAAAAAGATTGCGCACTAAGTGCGCTTGATCTTGATAAAGTCCTTGTATCAGGTGGAAGCCTTTTTCGATTAAGAAACGAAAGGATCCAACGATAATTCCAACAATGAGACCGACGATGATTCCTCGTCCAACTTGGGATAATATAGTACTTGAGGCAAAGGCAAATTCTTTCTTGGAACTGAGTGTTTCTGACTGTTCCTCCATAATCATTCCTTCTAATTTAACTTTCTTTTTCTCCTGAAACCAGTGATTTAACGGGTTCAAAGCTGGTTCGGTGAATAGGGGTAACTCCTAGTTTTTTCAGTCCTTCTAGGTGTTTAGCAGTTCCATATCCTGCATTAGCAGCAAAATCATAGCCAGGGAACTGCTGATCGTATTCCTTCATCAATTCATCACGTGTCACCTTGGCTACTATAGAAGCCGCTGCAATCGAGAGGGAATTGGCATCTCCTTTGATGATAGATGTTTGTGAAATTGGTAAATCCAGTTTCATGGCATCTATCAAAAGGTGCTCAGGTTGAGGATTGAGCTGGGAGATTGCTTCCTTCATAGCTAGTTTGGTTGCTTCATAGATATTGACTTGGTCGATGACCTGATTATCGATGACACCAATGCTGATTGACAAGGCTTGCTCCTGAACTGCTTGGAAAATCTCCAGATGTTTCTTTTTAGGAATTTTCTTGCTGTCGTTGAGACCTTGAATCTTACAATTTTGAGGTAAAATAACAGCTGCAGCGACTACAGGCCCAGCCAGAGGACCACGGCCGACCTCATCAACACCAGCAATTAAGGTCAATCCTTGCTTGTAAAGTTCTTTTTCATAGGAAAGCATGGATTCCAAACGAAGATCCTCATCCAATTCAGCTTGAATGGCTTTTTTACGCTTGCTGATTTCCTTTTGAACTCCAGAGCGATTGTCCTTTTCAAGATCTAAAAAAATAGGGTTATCAAGGTCCTTGACTGTAGCAAGGAGTTTTTTGATTTCTTTAATCGTCGCCATCGAGGTCTTCCAATGTATCTAAGGTATAGTTACCGAGTTTGCCGTCGCGGACTTCCTTCACGAAGAGACTGTAAAAGCGGTCATAGTCGTCACGGAAACCGAGAGCACGGGTCATATCCATAATAATAACAGGCGCTTCTTCTTCAATTTTCATTTGTTTGAAGCGTTCGGCCAACTTTTCTGGATAATATTCTTTGAAATAATTGAGGCCAAAAATAGTTACCTCATCCATAGGAAGCAGCTGGTCTTTGATAGCTCCAGTCAAGGCCAACTTAAGCGCAACAGTTTCATCCTCAAACTTAGGCCAGAGAATTCCTGGCGTGTCTAGGATTTCAAGATCTTTATTGGTTTTGAGCCATTGTTGCCCTTTGGTAACACCTGGTTTATTGCCGACAACAGCAATCTTCTTACCAGCTAAACGGTTCATAAGCGTTGATTTACCAGCATTTGGAATCCCGATAATCATGGTTCGCAAGGTTTCAATCTGGATACCACGTTCTTTCTGGCGAGCAATCTTATCAGCCATGAGTTTTTTTGCCGCATCTGTTACAACTTTTACAGTCACTTGCTCTTTGGAGTTGATAGCCAGAGTCTGAATTCCTTGTGATTCAAAATACTGGCGCCATTCCTTGGTCATTGCTGGATCAGCCAAGTCTGCCTTGTTTAAAATCAAGAGTTTTGGTTTGTCACCAACAATCTTGGTCAACATAGGATTTTGACTAGATAGAGGTAAGCGTGCATCCACCAAAATCGTCACAAAATCAACAAATTTTAAATTCTCCTGCACCTGTCGACGAGCTTTGGACATGTGACCAGGAAACCATTGAATAGTAGCCATTGAGTTTTTTTCCTTTCGTAGCAAGGGTTTAGAGCCCCTATTTTATTTTACTATTGTCTAAACACCAAGCGAACACCAAAACTACCATGCAATGGAAAAACCTCTGATTTGATTCTCGCTTGATTTCACAATCTTTATATCAAACTGTGGGTGGTATTTGACAATATCTTTTTTGATTTTTAATAGTAAATTTGAAACAATATTTTTAGGTGAGTAACGTGGACTAAGATGTAACAAGTCTTTGAACTCATCAACACTTAATTCTACTTTATTGCTATTATCACTAGTTTCAATGAATTTTTCAATCATTCTGGAATATTTACAGGTATAACTTTTCAATTCTTCAAAATGGAAATTGTGATTTTCTACAAATTGATTTAAGGCTTTTACAGTATTTTCTTGTGAACGATTTATATTATGTGTATAGCCCATTGTTGTCTCAAAGTTAGCATGTCCTACTCTAGTCATAATATCTTTCACTGCTATGTGCATCTCATTGCTTTGAAGGTAACTAATATGCATATGCCTAAACGAATGGGGAGTAACATGTTTTACCCACTTAAAACCATAGTCACTTAAACAATTTGTCAATAATTTTCCTTCTATTCGTTTCAAAATTTGACGAAAAGTGCTTGATGTTATTGGAGAGCCGTATTCTGTTCTAAATACACTTTCAGAATGTGTAAAAGCAGGACAGGGATGTTTCTTCATATAAGCATCAAACTCTTTATTTCTCTGTATTGTCCTTTTAATAGCTTCGCTTGCAGCTTCAGGCAAAGCTACTTCTCTAATTGAATTGAGTGTTTTTGTTGTATCAAAATGAAATTGTTCAACTTTTAAACAATGATATTGAAGTGCTTTATCAATATGCAAGATTCCTTTTTCAAAATCAATATCTGATGGTAAAAATGCTGCTTCACTAATTCGAATACCTGTAAGCAATAATACTATAGCAAGATCATAATAGTTTGCATTTCTGCATTGGCGTAACACATCAAAAAATGCATGTAATTCATGGATTTCTAGAAATTTAGAATCATGTCTTTCTTTTGCTTTACGCCTTTTCTCTAGTGAAATATCTAGTTTTACCGCAGTCATTGGAGAAAACTTAATGACATTATATAACACACCATGATTAAAAATCTTATTACAAGTACTTTTTATATGAGTCATTGTTGAAGGCGATGCATCATACATTTCTAAATATTTATTGAGACTATTTTTCATCAGAAGTGGAGTAATCCTGTCTAACAAAAAATCATCTCCTATAATTTTCCCAAGACGCTTCATAACCAGTAGTTCTCTCTGAATTGTTTGTGGTTTAACAGAGACACACCAAGTCTGAAACCAATTTTCTTTTAACTCTCCAAATGTTGTAATCAGTTCAGGGCTAAACTGACTTTCAAATGAAGTAGTTAGTCTATCTATTTTATCAAGAACCTCTCTTTCAGCTTGTTTCCTCGCCCTACTAGTATTCTTAGTATAACTTACAGTTACTGATTTCCACTTTCCTGTTAGTGGATCTTTGTACTTTTCAACCACTTGATATAAGGGTTGCCCTTTTGAATTTGTTTTAGTTACATAATACATAATTTAATTCCTCTTAACTCTTAAAAAGAAATAAATCATTGTTGTATAGAATAAATAACTACCCTATATTATACCATGACTTCCTTATTTTGTCCGCTTTTGCTTCCATCTTAAGAAACTTTCAAATCCTTCTAGATTAATGAAAACAAGTTTATGGGTTGGGTTAATTACATACATGGAAAATGTTCTGTTTTCTCGCATTTCTTTAATCCATCTGTTCAATGTATATTGATTTAAACCATCCCATCTTTTTAGAATTCCTTTTTTATCGGCCCATTCTGCAATGGAATTTTCGACAGATATATATTTTATATTCATGACATCATCCTTCCTAAAAAATATTTTTCCCTCCATGGCATGACTGATGAAGTCATCATAAGAATTTCACTTACTGCTCTTTTACGGTGGCAGCCTGAACGGTCAGAAGTATCATTGTATATCATTTGTATCATGGCATATAAAGTATCGCTCTATTTTATTGATGGTTTTAATGTCGCTCTTATCATGGCGAGCCATTCAAATCTGCTCCACAAATGAGGAAAGTACCATTTTGGACTATTCAATTGTCAAAGAACAAATAAAAAATCTCCTCATTTTCACACTCTATGAAATTGAGGAGATTATTTTCCAAAGCGAATTTTATCAGGAAAATCTGTCAATCCCAATAGGTAGTCTGTACTGACATCGTAAAAGTTTGAGAGAGTTACCAATACATCTGCCGTTAAGGAATGCTCACCCCGTTCAATTTTAGCATAAGCTGAGTTTGTAAACGAAAGTATTTTAGCTATTTGTTTTTGGGTCAAATCGTGATCTTCCCTCAAATCTCTCAAACGTCTGTACATCTAGCTTTCTCCTGAGAAAAGTATAATATATAAAACCAAGAAATCACTCAAAGTGTCCAAATTGGACATTTTGAACTAAAGTTAATTTATTAAACACTTCTCATAAGCTCATCTATTATAGGTAAGACAATATTAAGAAAGACGGTCAAAATCTATTAACCGTCTAAAAATGTTATAAGCTATTAAAAAATCAGCAGTAATCCGGTAACAAAAGTCACATTCCAACATACTACTGAAAGCATACATTTTTGAATAGCGTTCACGTTTTCCATTTACATTTGTAGCTGTCTTTTTATTTCCTGCCCTACGCAACCTAATCTCCTGAGCTTTTTCAAAGTACTCTTTAGATATTATAGATTCATGATTATCTTTGATGTAGTACTTATCTTCTTCACCCAAATTACTCAACCGCCTCTTACTTATTGGGTCAACTGTAAAAGTTTTTCCCATTAGAATATCACCTTTATATTGTCTTTACAATTGAAAAGTGGTGAATGCCTTGGAGGATAGTCGCTTCCACGCTTTCTATCATAGCTTTGGTCGCACTTCTTTATTTGAAAAAAACAGTAAAAAAGCGCAAAAAATCACTTCCTGTGCTATACTGTAGTTGAAAATTTTTTAGTTTGGGCGTTAAAACTGTTTCCTCAGTCCTAGCGCCTTTTCTTTTTGATAAGTCTGTTTGGTAGAGAGTAGTTTGTAAATGATTCTGAGAAACTTATGTGCGCAAGCAATGACGGCTTTCATCTTACTTCCTCTTTGGGAAATTTTGCTATAAATAGATGAAAACGCGCTGTCTTTAGAGTGAGATGCAATTAATCCCGACATGGTCAAAGCCTGTTTGATATATCGATTTCCTTGCGTGATGTGTGAGGATTTTTTAATGCCAGCACTTTCATAAGACCCTGGGCAGAGTCCAGCCCATGATGCTAAGTGTGCATCGGATGGAAAGGCTGTAACAGTTGGTCCAATCTCAGCTAGAATAGTGGCAGCACAGTTTTCATTCACACCAGGAATAGTTTGAAGTATCCTATTTTCCTCAGGGAAACTCCTTTTCGATGTAGTGTTGAATCTCATCGGTCAATTTTTCAATGAGTTCCTGATACATCTGATATTCCTCTAAGCTCTGGTCTAAGAGGAAGCGATCTTCTAGTGACAACTTTACTTCCATCGCTTCAACAAGTTCTTCTGTACTTGCTTTCACTCGCTTTTGGATACAAGGGATAACAGATTCTACATTAATGCTTTCTCCGTTAATAAATAATTTTAAAAGTAATCGCCCTGTCTTAGAAAAAATATCAGAAAGATAACTTGTTAGCTTGATATTGGCTCGTTGTAAGAGATTGTGAATTTTATTTTTAACTTGAGTTTGACGTTGTTTATAAGAACGCATGCGACGTGTCAGTAAACGTAACTGCATCACTTCAGGGGCAGGGATATAGGAAGGTTCAATCAATCCGCAACGACCGGGTACATTCTTGATATGTTGAGGATTGGCAAGTACTAAGACGAGATCAGAATCTGAAAAGATATTAAAGAGAGGGAGCCAATATTGGCCAGTACTTTCAAAAAAGACATGTGTGACATGTTTTTCTAATATCCAAGCTAAGGCATTGTGAAGAGCTACAGTAGTTGTCCCAAATTTCTTCTGAATTTTCTTTGGCTTATTGGTATCTAGTGGACCATCTAGAACACAACAAACGATAGACTTTTGGTGGACATCAATACCACAACACGTTTCAATCATGACTTCCATTATAAAAACCTCCTGTTAACTATTTGAACAATAGAACAAACAAGAGGCTACTAGTAATTTTATTTTCATGCTCAAGGCATATTCGAGTTATCTCATGACTCTTGTTCATCCAGTTTTTTGTACAGACTAGGAAAAGCCCTATTAAGCACCACGGATTTGTATTGTTCATCTTTATTATAAGCTAAACTTCTTTTTCTGTCATGAGTTAGCAGGTTCTGCCTGCTTAGAGTTTTTTGTATGAAAAAAGAATGTCTCCTTTTTTAACCTCTTGACCACTAGTTACATTTACACTATTCAATTTGTTTATATTGGAATCGTAAAATTCTTTTTGCGTCTTACTTGGTACTACTACACCTTGAAATACAAATGGTGGTTGTTTCTGAACTACATAAGTTGTAACAACTTCGTGATGAGTTTCTTTATTTTTCATTAAGAAAAGAAGTGGGATAGATGATGCAATCAAAATCAATGTTATCAGTAAAATTATCACTAATTTCTTTTTGGTTATTTTTTCAAATTCATTTTTTCCCCTCACATACTTGAACTTGAATTAAACTTTAATTAATAAATTAACAAGTTCTTTGATTCCATTTTGATGGCTAAAATTATAGATTATGTATTTTCCCCGAAACTCTCCAGTACTGATTTTAAATGTAATTAAGTCCTTCTTTTTATTTACATTCACTTGAGAAATCCACCCTAAATCTATTAACATCAAGTGTTTTTCCCTTTCTAATCGTCTTACAAATAATCTATTTGATTCTAAAACAAGTTCTATAGTATTTTTCTTTATAAAGCTTGGGTTGAAAGTTATCACTTCTGGGCTTATATACTCGGCAATAAACTTATATTTATTCATCTGTTACTTCTCCTCCATTTTTCTGATTAACTCTATTTCCACTATTCCAAAATTACCAGATTCCTCTTTATGTGCTATTGTTTTCAACTCATTTTTAGACAATATAAGAATTTCATCAGCAACTTTATTGGCAATCTCAATTGAGTGACTTGTAAATATTAATGTTGCACTTTGCATATATGTCTTAAATAAGTTGTCCAACTTATTCAGTGTCACCATATCAAGTTCAGAAAACGGTTCATCTAACAAGAGTATATCAACATTCGATAATAGAGCAATAATCAAAAGTACCTTATATTGCATTCCTTTGGAATATGTAACAAGTAATTCTTCCTCTCGTTCAGACAATCCAAATTCATCAATTAATTTCAAAATTTTTATTTTATCATAAACGACATTTTTCAGTTCACAACTTTGAACTATGAAATCCATAGCAGACATAAAAGGAAAAGGAATGGAGTTATTTCTTATAAACATTATGTTATATTTCGCAAAATCTAATTTTCCAGAATCTGGTAAAATATTTCCGTTCATAATGTTAAGAAGAGTTGTCTTTCCAGAACCGTTTTTTCCAAAAATCACATATCGTCTGCCTCCGATAAATTCAAAAGTAATGTCACAGAAGACCTCTAGATCAAATTTTTTTGTAATAGAATCAAGGTACATCAGAATTCTCCTTTATAAATGCTCATTTTCTAAAATATTCCATGAATTACTAATGTCTCTAAGCATGCAGCGATTAACAAAAACAACTCAATAATAAAAATATTGAAGTGAATCGTTTGTTTACTAATTTCATTTATTTTTTTGCTTAAAACCAAAGAATATGAAATAGCAAAAATTTCAAATGGTGCGTAATAAATAAGTTTGTAAAATATAAACTCAGATCCATAGTTCTCAAGTGATATTAAAAAATAGAACGAAAAAAGTACTGCATTGTAGAAAAAAACTATACTAGAAAAAACTTTGAAATATTTTCCGGAAACTACCATGATCAAACAAATTATTGTGTTATTAATAAAGATTTTCATCATAGAAATATTTGAAAACCCAATAATATAATCACTGTTATTTGTAATTTTTCCATTAAAAAGCCAGAATAAATAAACCAAGATAGACGGGATAATAAATATGAAACATGCAGCAATAATTTTTTTAAACGTCTTTTTTTCCATAACAATACTCAAAAAATATAGACTATAACCAATTCAGAAAGCAATAATATAAATGTTAAAAATTCGATATTTTTATATTTCTTAGAATCTTCTATTTGTAGGTCTATTTGGAATCTATAAAAAGTGGTTAATATTGTCATATTTATTAATAAGATTAAATTATTCAGTATAATATACCAATAATTATCATTAATGATAAAAGACAAATATGTAACAAAAATAAAAGGGTAGAAATATAATTTCTTTACAAAATACAATAAGTTCTTCCTAGTATCATTAATCAACACTGAATAATCGAAATATTTTTCATTAAGAAGGTATCTCTGATTATAGTGAGAAGTAAGCATTATTATAATAATTACAAATATCACATTTTTTAGAAATACTTCCACATTCCAAAACTTAAATATCACACAACAAATTACAACGATATTCAATTTTGGATTAATTTCTCTATAATAAAAATCTTTCCTGACATCATTACGAGAGTTAATTATCCTACTAAGCTTAATATTTCCTCCAAATTTATTATTATTTGGAGTATTGATATACAGATTTATATTATTTAAGAGTAATAAATCAAAAAAGAATATGATAAGTATAATTAATGTAAAGTATAATAAAAAGTAAAATATATCGAATTTGAAGGCAATATTATGAAAAAAATTCCCAGAATACTTTATGAATAACGTTAGGAATATTATATTAGTAATTGGAGTTGGTATTTCTCTTGATTTTAAATTATTAAACAAATGTATTTCTGCCTTTTTCTTTAGGGCTTTAAAGTATAGATACAAAAAGAGATGCTCCAGGAACAGAATAAAAAGAATTTTTTCTAAACTAGGATGATACATCCTGTATGTAACAAAATTAATATACCAAATAGCTAATTCGAACAAAGTTAAATATGAAAGGCTATAATAACTAATTACGCTTTTGATACATTTTTCATATTCATGTCTAGTAAAAATCCCGCTTCTTAGATATTTTAAAAAACCTAATTTTTGACCTTCCCCACTAATAACAAATGGAAACATGTAATAGTAGATTATAAACATATTTATAACTGCGATGCTGAGCCATTTAATTTGAATAATGTCTGTGAGTACAAAAACAGATATAAATAGTAATAGTAGATTAACTGCTACAAATTTTAAAAGTAATGAGAAGATAAAAAAGAGGTTTTCTATTAGTTGATTTCGTGTAATTGAATATTTTTCACAAAACATATCGAATCTTATTTTATTAATAAAAATAAGTATTCGAAATAATGATGAAATTTGCATCATTTACTTACTCCCATATAAAACGTTAATATCTGAGATAATATATTCAATAAAATTAAAATTCCCAAAAATAAACTAATTTGCTTTGGTTTCTTTGACTCAAAAAAATTCAAATAGAGAGCCAGCATAACAAGTGTTAAAACATTCCCAGGATTTATGATTCGAAGCCAAAAATTACTTGTATCAATAGAAAGCTTAGCAGATAAAAAAAATTGTAAAGTATTAATGATTAGTGATGAGTATATAATATTATTAAAATAAACTTTTGACTTTAAATCTTGAATTCCACATAACCTCAAACATATATAGGTAACAAACCTATAAAAAAATATCCCAACTATACTCGATATTAAAGATAATATTAATATGAAATATTTCATAGAAACATTTAAATTGTTAATTTCTGGAGCAGTTAAATTAACAAAAGTTAACATACTAATTTGCACAATAATTAATAGATATGACAAATATTTTGAAGTTAAAATATTCATAGATTTCCTCCCAGAGCAATACTAAATTAAATAGCATCACTAATCAATTCGCACAATGCATAATTACAAGTAAAAATCTCAGTAGCCATAAAGTTATATAAAATGAAAAATGAAATTATTCTTTTATTTCAAACTTCAGCAAAATTCTACAAATTTTGCAAAGGAGCACTCGAAATTAGTTGGGCAGCTCCCCATCCAATAATAATGTCTGCTGCAAACCATGCCAAAGCTCCCCATCCCAGAAATGGCGCGATAGCATTTTTTATAGAGGAACCTGCTTTGTATGCTCCATATGCGGACCAAGCAATTTTAGCTGCAGCACCAACACTAACACCCAAAGTGGAGGCAAGTAATGCTGAATTTGTTATGAACAAAAATATTAATACTAATACTGGTGCAATAAAATTAAACTGTCTTTTTTGAATAAAGAGATCGAAACTGTTTTTATAAGCGTCCATAATATTCTTCTCCTTTCTTTACAACTACTGAGATGTTAAGAATGCCTCTCTTAACATGACTATTATAACATTTTTGAGATTCCTTGTAAATACTCACTTTGCATTGTACCAAGTCTTACGCATGCAGTTTTGTCACAATGACTTCTAGTCTGACTGGAGCCCATAACTTACTTTGAGATTTACTCAAACTAAAATAAAAAGCATATTATAAACTCAAAAGTTATAAACTTGTATGAATTGATAAACATTAGTTTGATTTATTTTGATATATACTGTATAATGTGAAATAAGTTTATAGGAGTAAACAATATGATTTTGTGTCACTTGCATTTTCAATTAATCAGTTTTTCAGTTTTTTATTATTCTATTTTAGAGTATTAAAGGAGTTTTAATGAAACATTTTTTTTCTTATACATTTATATTATCATTTTTATTGATTTTAATAATACTGTATTTCCAATCTCCAATTGTCGTTAAGAAACCATTTTTTTATATACTTTTATTAATGATTCTGTTAATATTTATTATAAAATTGAAGAGGAAACCTTGAATCCCTCTTTTTATTTGAAAAAATACAGTAAAAAAACGAAAAAATATACTTCCTGTGCTATACTAAAATTGAAAATTTTTAAATTTTGGCGTTAGAACTGTTACCTCAGTACTAACGCCTTTTCTTTTTGATAGGCTTGGTATGTTGAGAGCAACTTGCAAATGATTCTGATTATCTTATGAGCACAAGCAATGACAGACTTCATCTTGCTTCCTCTTTGTGAAATTCTATTATAATCTGGATTCTTGGAGTGTCCTGCAATCATGCCTGCCATGGTTAGGGCATGTTTATTGTAGCGATTTCCTTGTGTAATATGTGAAGATTTTTTAATGCCCGCACTTTCGTAAGAACCAGGACAAAGTCCCGCCCAAGAAGCTAAGTGTCCATCTGTTTCAAAGGCATCTCCAATCAAGGCTAAAACAGTGGCTACACATGCCTCGCTCACACCAGGAATTGTTTGAAGGAATCTATTTTATTCAGGGAAACTCCTTTTCGATATAAGCCTGAATCTCACAGGTCAATTTTTCAATGAGATCCTGATACGTCCGATGTTCTTCTAAGCTCTGATCTAAGAGAAAGCGTTCTTCCAGTGATAACTTCCCATTCATAGCTTTAGCTAATTCTTCAGGATTGGCTTTGACATGCTTATGAACGTAAGGAATCACGTTATCACAGTCAATGACTTCCTCGTTAATAAAGAGAGTTAAGAGATACTGTCCTGTCTTGGAGAAAATGTCGGAAAGATAGCTTGTCAATTTAGTGTTGGCCTTTTGTAAGAGATTATGAATTTCATTTTTGACTTGTGTCTGATGTTGCTTATAAGAACGCAGTTGACAAATGAGTAAATGTAATTGCATAACCTTAGAACTAGAAATGTAGCATTTTCTACAGTTATAGAATCTTCTATTCGATAGTAATATTAGTCTGTAATTTCTGATCTGCTTCTCCATCCATATTCAACATTCTCACAAATGTTTTTAATCTTCTCGCTAAATCCTCATACTCATCAAGATAATGAGATAGTTCCTCTTGTAATACTCGTATTTCTTCAGTCACTTGCTCTAGTGTAATTGATTCTGTTAAATTTAGTTTTGAAAAGTCATACCTTGCTAGTTTTCGACTATTTGGATCTTCACTCTTCAAATTGATAAGCACTTCCGCCATCTTATTTAAGTTGGCGATTTTTTCATCAATTTTATTTAGTTTTATATCTATCTCTGCTATTTCTTTTACTAACTCGTCTTTAATGTCTTGGTATTTCTTATCTGCTTCAGTTAATTCAATGAAGAGGTTAATCTCAGTAATCTTTTCCTGTAGACTCTTAACTGTAGGTCTTCTGTATGGTATTACTCGACTATCGTTGGTTAGCTGTCTTATCAATGTTCGTCCTTTGACATACTGATTCTTATCCGAATGTTCTTTGTTATATACAAAGTATGAGGTTGTCTCACGTATAAAGATTTTATATTTTGTTTGATTCTCTTCTTCCAGAATATCTAATTGATAATTGGGAATGAAAATGAGACCACTCTGCTTAATACCAAAAGACACTTTGATATAAATGCCCTCATCAACTAGCTCCTCTATTTGGTTCTCTGCAAGTTCCACTTCAAATTCATGAATGGTATCTCGTTTTTCCTTAAATGTCTCAAAGACTTCCTCAATCTCTTCAGTGAGTACTTTATCCTTATCTCGCTCTTCTTGGAAAGCAAGGTACTGTTCCTGTAAATTCTCTAATCCATCTGAAGAACCGACTTCCTTATTTTTAAAATAATCTTGAAAAAATTTGACATCATATAATTTCTTATCACTTATTTTTTGATGACCCAAACTTATCTTTTGATTATCTTCTTCCAGGATAAAAGTTACATTTTTTTGTTTTAAGTCAATGGTTAGATTCAACTCTTTTACTTTTGTTTTTAACTCTTCTAAAGAATTGACACGGTTCAACAAAAATTCTAAACGACTTTCAATCTCTTGCTTAGCAAAATGCGTTCTAAAAAATTCTTCATCATATAGATCTCGTTTGCTGAGTTGGCGTCCTCGAATTGGTTTTATCATCGTTCTATCTGTCATCAAAAAACGGCTATGCTTTTGACTAAAATCAATCTGAACATGCAACTGCCTTGCTTTCTCTAAAAAATCATCAAACGATTTAGATTGCTGCAGCAAAAAATAAAGACGTTGTTTCAATTCAAACTTATGACTAGATTCCCTATATTTTTTATAATCTCGATAGGAATAACGTTTCTCAATAATTTTTGCACCAGCCACTTTAGAAATACGGTCAGAAATCATACGGAGATTTCGTTCCAAGGCATAGTTCCATATCAACTTTTTATCTGAATTGCGGTCAATAGAGTTGATTAGGATGTGATTATGAACATGATCTTTGTCTGTGTGGGTTGCTACGATAAACTTAAAACGACCTCCTGTCAATTCCATCATGGTCTCATAACCAATTCGGTTAATTTCTTCAGGTGTCAGATTATCTTCAGGAGAAAATGATTGGATGAGATGATGGGCATGAATAGTTTGTTGGTGTTTTTCTTGTCGGTCGTTTCTGGATTCGTACAACTTGTCATTATTGCTGAAGTTGACATTGTACATTTCTACCATTTCTACATGGCTAGGAAAATCTAAGTAATTACTCATGCCAAAATCAGATACCAATTTCAAATTGTCCGTTTTATCAGGGTTGAGAATATACTTAATTAAACGCCTACGATATTTTTTCCCGTGCGTCGCAAAGTGTTTAGTAACTACCATGAAACTCCTTCAGTCTTTTCACCTCCACTTGAAATTCTTTGTCCACTTCCTTAATTAACTCTCCGACTCCTTTACTCAATTCTTGTAATTGGTCTTGAGAAATCAGATGGCTTTGATTAATCGCACGCGCAATTTGATTGATGTTATTTCCAATCCGTCTCAATTCAAAAACTAACTGGTCATAAGTATCAGTGTTAATCGTGACAAATGACATATTGGGATTAAGCAAAACTTTTCTGGCATAGACTGAGAAATTTTGACAATTGCTCTTAGCAATCCGTTCATTCAATTGGTGTAATTCTGGATCAGTTAGAAATACTTTTTTGAGATTGGTACGATAGCGATAAACCATTACATCCTCCTAACCCATATATTTTTCACGGAACTCACGACTGAGTGGCTGCACTTGATTCACTTCTGCAATCAATTCTTGAACGCAAGTCAATAAGATGGAGACGTGCTCTTGAGTCACTTGATGATTTTCTCTTGCGACAACCAGAACTTCATACACATCTCGACTAATCTGTTCAAACTTTTGAGACTGCCAAAGGGAGAACCAACTTTCAAAAATTCTATCCTGATAATTCTTTTCCAATAAATTTTGACGAAGAAATTCTGAGAAACTATCCACTTTTTGTTCCCTCATCATTTCTTTTATCTGTTTTTCTTCTTGTCTCGTAATTCTAAATTGCTTTCGGATTGACTTAATTTCTTGTCCCATTCTGATATCCCTTCAATATTCTACTTGTCTGACAGTGTAAGTCTACCTCACATTGTCAGTACGCTTCCTAAAGACCTCACTTGGTTCTTGTTCGGTCTTTGCGAGCTCAGATATTGTGTCCACAATATCCCAAAAATCATATCGCCAACCGACCAAAACATTCCAGTTTTGACAGTCAACGATAAGATAACGTGGTGGCTCCGCCCCCAACCCCCCAGTGAAACATCAAGACCTGATTTTCTTAGGAATGATATAAGGATAACAAGGAAGATTTGAAAAAGGTATCACACTGTTTAAAAGAGAATATGAAAAAGAGAGCCGAAGCTCTCAGATATTTCTTATATAGTTAATTCCTCTAAATTTATTAACTTACTGTCCATTAATAGCTGGTATCATCCAGTAATAAGATGCTCTTAATATTCTTTAGTTCTACATTGGATATTTCAGAGTCTGAAAATAATTCAAATTTATATTTTATAAACATAGCACTGCCATCATTATGTGTAGACATAATAATTTGGTAGTCTGATAATGAATGTCTTATTAAATCAATTAGAGCATATACATTCATAGAATCCATATCTTGAATCGGATCATCAATTGATAAAAATTTGAACTCTTTTGAAATCTTAAATGTAGTATTTAGTGCCAAAGTGAAAGCAAATGAAATAACAGCTACTTGTCCGGAACTCAATTGATACATCACATCCTGCTCACTATTACTATTTGCTATAAACCTGATATTAGAATTATTTTGAGTTGTTAGTAGAACTCCCATTCCTTGTTGGTAATTTTGTAAAATTTTAGCAGTGTACATATAGAAGGGAAGCTTCAACTTTTGAATCATCTGTTCTTGGTAAGAATTTATATTATTATTTAATTCCCTAACACGATTCTGAAGATATGTAATCGTTTGTTCAATGATTTGAAGACGTTTCTCAATTTGGTGAAACATCGTTAAATTTTGTAATTCAAACTGGTTAATAATATATTCTCTCTTTTGATTGATACTTTCTATAGTACAGTCCTCAAAAATTTTTTCATTAGATTCAAAGTATTTATCAAACAGATTTTGTAAATCTGAACTTTTAGAATTATCAAATACTATTTGTGATCTAAGCTCCTCTAAAAATACTAATAACCCGTCTTTGTTCTCTTCAAATTTATGTAAGGAAATGGGTAAGAGTCCAAAAGAAATTCCAAATTCCCTTATTGATTCTCCATCTAAAATAGAATATTTTTCTAAAAGTTTTTCAAAATCTACTCTCTTACTTACTACTCTAAGAAAAGTATCATAGACTTCATTTGGAATCAACTGTTTTTCTTGCAATAAACTTATTAACTCTTTTTTCAAAAACTCAAACTTTTGTAGCGAAGCATTCTCATAAACTAACATAGGCGTCATCTCTGAATTCATTACAACCAAGTTGCTAAAAGACTCAGGAAAATCATAATTACTTATTGATCGTATCGCCATCAAAAAATCATCAGGAATAACAAAAAGTTTCTCTTGCTCCATTTGGATCTGATTCTGTAATTCCATTTTTAATTGATTTAATTCTTCAACCAAATTTGAAACTTCTATTTCAAAATTAGTCAAATTTTTACGCAGTTGATTCGTTGTTTCTTCGTAAGCAAGCAGTAAATTCTTGCTTTCAATCCAATCATAACCACAAAATACACATTCTGAATGGTTATTATCACTATGTTCTTTTAGACGGCTTCTTATCTCGAGTAGTTTGTTAATCGAATCTGTTCCATCATCCAACTGCTCTTTTTTATTCTTGTAGTTTGTTAACTTGGAATCAAACATTTCAAACCATACTTTACCAAATTCCCAATCTACAAAGCCATTTAAAGAATTCTTAATTAACTCTATATTAAGTTTATCAATTTCGACATCAAGCAAACTCTTTAGAATTTTTCCACGTTTAAATATTCTACTATCATTTTCCAACGATTCCAGTTGTTCAATATAGTTTTTAAGCAAAAAATATGAGTAATTTTTTTCATTTGAAATTAAACTATGATTTTGTTTAATAGACTCTATATTTTCCTGATTTTCAAAGATTTTTCTAATTATTAAGTAGCAAATAAAATCTTTATCTTCCAACACATCTCGCTCAAATTGCTCACTTTGTTTCCTAAGAAAGTAATCCTTTGGAGAAAATGAATCCCGAAATTCTTGTAATTTCTCAATTTCTGATAGATATATATTTAAACTTTCATTTGACAATTCATCATCAAAAACAATCGACTTATTGTTAAAAGCAAAGTCAGTATCTTCTCTAAGAGATAATTTCGAATATAGGGTGTTGTACTTAATTGGGGAATTTTTTAGTTTACCCTTTTTTGCTCTTAGTTCCTTTTCAGTAGAGGATAAAGTACTTCTTAAACGCTCTAATCTATTTTTCCTATTAACATAGTTTCCAATATTTAACAGAAAATTCAATTGTTCCTTTCTATCTTTTTCCTTTTGCTTCAAATAATAAGCTGTTTCATCTTGTTGAATATAATTAAACAAATCAAAAGTATCACCTAAGCTATAATCTTCTGATTCATATCCTAAAAACTGACTAATGTCCTTTTGTATATCTCTTTCACTCGAACCCTCAAAGTCTTCATCAGATTGAAATGAGATTCCTGGACCAACCCGAACTCTTCTTTGAAATTTAGAAAATGAAAACTTTGGTACATTGCTGCCCTCAGTATTCATACTACTCTTATAGAGACTAGATACTATCAAAGAATTCCCCTCATCATTTGTCAACATAAGCTCAATGAATGTATTTTCATTAGGATTATTTTGAAAATATGGAGCACTAAAACTACTTCTACCGTCACTATAATCGGACTCTTCAATTCGACGAATCTTCCCAGTCAATGATAACTCTATTGCGTCAAAAATTGTAGTTTTTCCAAATCCATTTGGTCCAACAAACAAAGTTACATTCTCTTGAAAATCAATAATTCTTTCCTTTATATTTTTAAAGTTTTTTATTAATATTTTTTTGATTTTCATTGTAATAATTCTCCTATTTGTAGCAATTCAGAAATAATTTTATCATCAGTAGAAATATCTTTTAGTGATTTTGATAATTTCTCGTCAGTGACCTTAGAATAAAACTCCAATATTCTATTATCTAATTTATCCTTATCGTTCTGATACTGATTTTCTATACTTTTATAAATATCATTTCTTTTAGGGAGTGTGAAAAATGGTAGTTTTACTCCAATTTCCATCGCTATAAAATATGACTCGCTAAAAAACATATCTATTTCAAAAATATTAATATTAGCATTTAAATAAGTATAGAGCATTTCATTAGTCTCTTTATCTCGTAAATCCGATAACCCATTTTGAGTGTATAATAAAATGAACTTTCTAAAATAGTAATAGTCCTCTTCAATTAACAATATTGAGCGTTGGAGTTTTTCATCTTCAAATGCTTCTTTTAAATTATCAACTTCTACTAAAATAAACAGAGAGGTATTTTTCTTAATATTCTCGTGTTCTGATTTCAAAGATAGTCTCTCAAACTCTTTTATTACTTGTGAAGTCTTATCATCATCAAAAAAATTATGTAGCTCATTAGAACTATATTGACTAACAATAAAATACTCTGAGTTTTGTGAGTTAGTATAGAAATCAAATTCTGTATCCAACTGGTTAAAATGGTTATTTTGTAAAAATTTTATAACGATGTCTCTCATATTAGTCCTCCGGCACAGTCAAATTCTTTGCTTTTACTTTCTTAATACCAATGAATTCCATATTCGGTTTAAAAATATTATGTTGCACTCCTGTATTCCATTCATCTTTATATCTATTATCTGACATACTATCAAATTCATCTATTCTTACTCCAAACGGAATACCATCTATATCCCTATTAATAAGAAAATCATGATTAAAAGTGGCTTTTAAAAATTCTGAATTATCAATAATATTTTTAATTACCCTTGCAATACGACCAGGGGATTCTTCAATATCAATTAAGGAGAATCTATAACTTTTTTCAACTTCATCTAAGAAACTATAATGTTTAAACGAGAATTTTCTAACATCTTTTATCAACGAATAGAATATTTTTTCTAAGAGAGTAATATTAAATATTTCTGCAAAATCCTCATCCGACTTTTCATGAGGTAAAACCATTCTTACAAACTCATAAAAATCTTCTTTAGACATAGACAATAATTGATTGATTATATTGTCCATCAGTTTAAAATCATCCTCAGAAATATCGCCTACAGAATCTCGATGATATTTTTCCCAACTATAAGTCAAAGTATTCTTCATTTTATATACTTCATCTTTAGGCATTTCTTCTTCAAGAATAGCAATTATCTCTCCAAAGGATATTTCTGGAAAACCAGATTCACTGTGTGCTTTTCCGATACTATGATCCAATAACGATCCAATATATCTATGATATACTTGTTCAAGATGAGAACTATTCTCTTCTAAAGGATTTTTTTCTATCTTTAAAATTTCTTTAATTTCAGCTTTACAATAATCTCTAATTGTATCATTTTTATCATCCTGAGAAAGTGGACAATGATAAAGCTCGTTTTCTTTATTGTATGGATATAGTTGAATACATGAATTATTATCAGTATATTTTTTTCTGCGACCGTCTTTCTTTAAATATTCATACCGAGATAAATTGAAATCTGTTATTGCTACAATAACGTGTAAGTATCTTGAATCAGGACTAACTTCTACAGCTAGTATGTGTCCTTGCCCATCAAATTGATGGATTTGAAATCCTTCCTCATCAATTATTTCTTTCCAAATCTTTTGATTACTTCTCTTATCCTCAACCTCACAATATTTTCTTGTTTGTATCTTAAAAAGAGTTGAATATTGTTCCCTTGATGTACCATCTATGTATGCCTTTACTTGATGCCTAGATATAACTTTGTCGTTGTTATCAACAATATCAAAATCTTCATCATTTTCATATCTAATCACATAATTCTCGTAATTAGGCACCTTATCATCAATACATTTTTTCAATTGTCTTAACGCTACTAAAAATCCTACTTTCCCTTGATGGATATATCCACTCCAGCTAGGAGTAGCGTTTCTATTCTGTTCAACACTAGAGCTAGACAATTTTAACCTCCTGTTATTCTTTAAAAATTGATAAAATTTAACTCATATATTAAAAGTTCATGCTTACTTGTAACTTTTTAACTTCTTTTCCCCCACCTTCAACATCTCTTTCTCTACCTGACTCCACTCCCCAAACAGTAACTCTTGAAGAACATCTGCTGCTGAAATTGTATTTTCTTTTGAATCATATAAACAACTTCTATCTCGTTGATAAATTTGAATTCTTTCAAAGATAACCAGTTCTTCCAATTGTCGTGTATTCTCAACTAGATTGTTCACTATCAGAGCATGATATTCTTTTGGAGTTGCGCGTGCTTGATTTGGATTAATAGCGTACAATTCTTCATATCGGATAAGGGTGCTCAGATAGGATAGCTTAGGCTTTGTCGCAATCAAGGCTAATTGTACTTTATATCCTTTGTTTTTCAATAGTTGTGCTGTTTTCTTTGGAACATCAATTGTTCGTAAAGTTCCCTCTATCAAAAGATTGTATCCCAAATTACTCAATTCGGTTACTAAAGACTCTACCATTTTGCCTGCAAAATCTTTGGTATATTCTACACTATCTTTGCCATATTCTTGTTGCAGTTCTAAATAGTGTGGATGCTGAGAACGAAAACTATCGCCATCTATGATAACAATATTTCCTTGAAATTCTTTCTGTTTGATACGATGAACTGTAGTCTTACCAGCACCACTTTGCCCTCCGAGCAAAATTGCTATAGGTTGCTTACTGGATTTTTTTCCTCTTGTCAGTGAGCGAACGTTCCGCGCTAAAGCCTGTTTGAATTCACTATCAGTATAATCTTGGATTCCCATTAGGCTACCATCCGTTTTTCAGATATCTCTAACATACGTTCAATTCCATCCAAATAGCCACTATATCTCTCTATTTCATCAAAAGTATCTACTAAATAGATATTCGTATGAATCAAGTCAGATAGATCATCACTCATTAAAATCCAAGGATTAGATTCATCATCAATGCTAATCCCCTGACTATCTTGATAACGATAGAGTCGAGATAGTAGATTAGCACCTCTTTCTTTCACAATTTCAATTTTTAAGGTCAATTCATAATCTTCAACAGGATTGAGCATTTTGTCTTCTCCTACAATATCGACATAAGATACATTAAACTTCTGACAAATGATGTCTATTAATTCGGTAGAGACTGAACTCGTTCCATTTTCATAACGACTAAGACTATTTCGTGAAATACCTACAATCCGTGCAAATTCGGTTTGTGTTAAGTCATGTGTTTTACGTAAGGATTTTATGTTCTTTCCAATCATGGCAAACTCCTTTATTTTTCTAAATCCATTATAGCATAAAAAAGCAGAACGCACCAAAATTGGTGCGTTATTTCTTGTTTTTCTATCTAAACTTTACTTCTATAAAAGCCACCTAAAGAGTTATTCCTTTTTAGGTGGCTTTTCTCAAAATTACATTAAAATACTCTTGTTTAATTTTTGTAAGCAGATTATTAGCAACAGAAGTTACACCAACATACATCAGTTCAGGATCAGAATAATCTAGATTACGAGCATAGCCTTCTGCAACAGTCTGAGCAATACGCTCATCCAATTTATAATTAGAGGCTTTTAATAGTGCTTGAAATAATTCTGAACTATATAGTTTAATATTATTTTCCAATGATACTACTGCCATTTTTGTAACTCCTCTCCTGTTTTTGATTGATAAATCTTCTCTATTTTAAAAGATTGGTTGTGAGTGGATAATTGTTTAAAAGAATAGGGTTTTCTAAACTTTTTTTGAAAAGTTTGTGTTTGTATTTTGGCTTGGTTTTCGAATCAAAAAGAGAGAATCAAGTTGATTCCCTCTCTATGTTAGTTTTTACTTATTTTCCCTATAGGAAAGCTAGGATCTATTAAAAAATTCTTTTTTCTGTGAACTTCCCCATCTTTCGATAAATAGAATTCCCACTAACAAAAGGATAATCAGGCAAGGAAGTAAGACCATCCCCATGCTCCAATTCAGATTGACATTATCAATTTGCTTAGGTAATCTTCCAGATAAAATCTCCACTGAACGCAAGTAAGTAAAGGGAATCAGATGTGCAATTCTTTGAAGAGGCTGAATTGTTTGAATGCCAAACAATAAGCCAACAATTCCAATGAGTGAAAGAAAGAGGACAGGCATTTTTTGCTTGAAAAAGTAAGCAATCAAATACACAACTTCCACAATGATGATAAAAGCTAAGAAAGCTAGTAACAAGCTAGGAAATAACACATCTTGTATTTTCCCAATAGTTACTTCTTGATTTGTTAAGCTATATATCGGGTAGGGATAATCTAACTGTCCAAAACCACTTATCAGACTTCCCACTAGAAAAGAAAATCCACTGATTCCGATAAACAGCACAGTTACATAGCCCACTCCAACTCCAAGAGAGGACATGGCAAATGCCACTTTTGAAAAAGGATATAACTGAGCTGTGTCCAGATGATTTTGATATCTTTCTGCAAATAGTTGCGTTAGCATAAAAATAATAGCAATCACAAACAAGGTTGGGATGATAGCCTTTAAAATCCAGACAATCTGATCAATCCCGTGAGTCGGATAATCTAAATTGTGCGCTTTTATGTTCAAGGGATATAGGGCTTGGTAAATCTTCCGTTCACGGTCAACCGCCATTTTTAAGTCAGAGCTAGAAGTTGGTTCCTTCGATACAATTTCATAACTCTTTTCTTCAGCTTGCCACTGCAAATAGTAGGCTTCTTTCCAGCGTCCTTCTTTTAACAAAGCTAGAATTTCTTTCTTTTGAGTCAAAAGATTTTTTTGCAAGTCTAAATTTTCTTTAACAAACTGGTATTCCTCCGAGCTGGTGTCAGACATTTGAGAGAGTTTCTCTTCATTTTTATTGATAGCTCTCTCATTTGCTACAAGATGAGTATCCAACCGACTCTCCAAGCTGACTGAGTTTGCAGTCCGACTATTGAAATAAAAGGTAACACCGAGTACAGATACAAATAAAGCTAAGATAATCCAGTTTAAGCGACTTTTGAAAACTTTTTTTAATAAAAATAGACCAACATCTTTCATAAACTAAACCTCTTCTATCTTTCCCTGATGAATGGTTACTATTCTATCGCAGACGTCAACCAACTCTTCCTTATAGTGGGAACTCAAAAGAACCAGCTGCTCTTGTCTATCAATTTGTGCCAGCCTATCAAAAAACTTCTGTCGATAATACTCATCTAAGCCATTTGTAATCTCATCCATGAGCCAGCATTTCGCATGACTGAGAAAATACATGGCAATCACCAAGCGTTGCTTCATCCCTAAGGAATACTTGCGAATGGGAAGACTGATATAGTCAGACATTTCCCAGTAGGCGATTTCATCCCTCAAGTTTAGATCTGACTTCCAGATATTTTTTATAAGGCGAAGATAGTCCATCCCACTTAAGTTTCCATCCAGCCATTCAACGCTCTCATAATAAAAGAAAGAAGGAGGAGCTACAATATTTCCACTACTTATAGGAATTAAGTTGCTAATGGCGCGGAACAGGGTCGTCTTTCCAGAGCCATTGATAGCAAGAAGACCATAAATCCTACCCTTTTTAAAGGTGAAATCCGCATCTTGCAAGATGACTTGTCGCGTTTTTAGGGTAACATGAGTAAGCCTTAACATATCAAACTCTCCTTCTTCTAAACGTTTAACTATTAATATCCTCCAGTATAGTAGTTTATGACCTCATAACGATCGTAATTCCAGCCAGAATCAACTTTATACTCTGAATAGCTGTCATAACGAGACCATGACGGAATCCAAGCATATTGATGGTCGTGATAGTTGGTACTATATTCCCAAACCGTATTCCAATCATACCTGTAACTTTTAGTGACTGTCACAGCAGATACACTGGACTGAAAAAGACCAAGTGATAACAAACTAGCTAATAAAACAACTTTTGCTGATTTTTTCATGGTTTTCACCTCACTAATATATTTACTTTTGAAAGCGCTTTAATTATATCATTTTTTTCTCTGTTATGCAATAGTTTTTTTATTTGTTATGTAATAATTTTTTTGATCCGAAAAATCTTACACTAAACGCTAGCAACTGGAATTTACTCTAAGACGACTCTGTTTTAGAGCTATTTGTCGTGCACTTTTTTCTAAGTCTTTTCGCTTTTGAACCCTTATATATCAAGAAAAAGAAAACTAGTGGAAGTTAGTCTAAGACGAATTTCCACTGATTTCACGCGTTTTTCTCATACTAAAAGCTATGTTGTGGGAAACTGGAAGTTAGTTTTAGAAGTTACCGGTTTTCTAAACTCATCAAGCATTTCTTCTTTTGTAATTTCATTCTGACGAAAATGAGCTAAAACTTGGGGTGGATTGTCATCAGTCTGAACACCATAGATAAAATCAAAATGATGTTGTAATTCATCTGGATTCTCCCGATTTTGAATTACAAATTCCGCAAAATCTAAATCTGACTCTGACTTTTTATATTTTGAAAAATAGTGACAATGATAGTCAGTGCTCTTAAAAATTTCTATAAAATTTGAAATACGAAATTCTACTATAATACCTACTTCTTCTTCAGAGTCAAAAATATTATTATTAGAGGTGCTTCGATTTAATACTTCAACTTGCTTGTTAATAAATTTTCTAGCTTGTTCAAAGTCAGGCGTGATATAGAAACCAGGTCCAAAGTCTAGCTCACTTCCTAAATTAAATTTAACATCGATTCCTTTTTTCAAGGATTCTAAATGTCTCAATAATGTAGCATGAAACCACTGCGTCTGACCTAGTTGCTTTTCCTGCTTGGTAGTCAACTCCAAAACATTTACTTCCTTCCGTCTTTCCTAAATCTCTCTAAATTCTTCTCCAATTGTTCCTTATGAAGTTGATTTTTAGCTTCCTTTAATGTGTCGTCCAAAGTTTCTTCTCTATAAGTTGCTTCTGTTTTTAGTTGTTCTGATCCTTGATCTTGAGTGAAAATGATATCTAGCAGTCGGTCTATTTTTTTAAGATCTTGGACAGACATATCAGATAGTCGATGAATTAGCTTCTTAAATACATCACCATTGTCTTGGTTTTTCTTAAAAAATGTTGTAAACATCTATAACCTCTCAAAAAAAGCAGCCTATCAGGACTGCTTAGTGTAATTCCGAAATCGCATCATAAATGGACTGCAATTTCTTATTGTCTTTATTCTTTGTGTCAATCAACGTATGTAGCTCTTCAATTTTCTTTTGACTACTTTGAATATCACTATTGTTATCCGCAATCAGTCGTTTAAGATGTTGCTGATAACTTGTAGTGATATCTGTCTCTTTTCCTGTTCTAACCTCTGTAACTTTGGGTTTAGAACTAGAATTTGATTCCGTCACAGGTGCTTGTTTTCTCTTTTGAAAAGCTGCTTCATAATTTACATCATTACCTCCTTGATGATTTCCAAATAAGGCCGCAATTTTATCTGGATCTTCTTGATTTTCTGATTTACTTTCTAATGGTTGATTAAAATTCCAATCTTTTGTCATTCACTCATTTCATCCTTTCTAAATTCAGAATCATCGAATTGTCTTTCTTTACCAAAGGCATGGTCAAGAGCTTCTTCAAAACTCATGTGACTAATACTTTGACGCCTTTTGAACGTCGCAAACATCGCTGTCTCCAGTTGTTCTTTGTAAGCAGCTAGTTTTTCTGACTCTCTTGCTACCTTACTTTCTTGCCTAGTGACCTTTTCTTCTAAGCGTTCAATAATGGTCATATACGATCCTCCTTCATTCTAATATTAGCTAAAACATCTTGATTTTGTTATCACAATTCTAAACATTGAGAGGTTTGTCTTACTGGTGGATTTCCAAATGTCTCTTTTGCAGTCTCGATCATCAATTGTAAATCTGATTTCTTTTCTCGAAGAGTATCGTTCCAGTCTCTTTTTTCTTTCCCAGATTCATTATCAGGTAAATCCAGTAAGACAGGAAATCCTGATTGAGATAACTTATCAGAAAAATCTTTACCTGCATCATCACAATCTACTGCCAGTGTCAATAAGTCAGGATGATTATCAAAATAGCTGGTGGTATCACGAATTGTATTGATTAAAGGCAGTAACTTTGAAGGTATTACTGTATCTAAAAATTCCAATTTCTGATTTTCTTCAGCTATCAGTCGTAAAGTTTGATAAGCAACAACAGACCTTTTTAATCCCTCCATAGATACCAAACGAACATCAGTTAGACTTTGTTGATGAAGTTCGTAATAGCTCATCAAGTCGATAAACGATTCACAAAAGACCAGTCTATTTGGTTTACCAATATCAAAGGATATTCCAACGTGTCCATGGCTTCCTTTTAGAATCGTTTTTAACCTCTCTCTAGAAAGAGCGGGATTCTTATAAATCCCTTGTAGACTTGCTGCCTGCAGTTTGTGACGATGATCAAAGCTTTTAAAAACAATAACAGGTTCAACTGTTTCATTTGTTTTCCAACTGGCTTGTGCCATCAATCCTTGTTGAATCATCTTTTTTACGATTTCTTCTGAGATTCCTCTACATTCTGTTAAATAATATCTAGCCAGACTACAGTTAGAATCTTCTACTCTCTTTAAAGGATAATAAAATGGTCTCTCTCTTTTTTCTTGAACAGCTTCTTTTTGAAAAGGTTCTTCAGAAAGAAAGGCTAGAGCTTCTTTAAAGGAAATTCCCTTAACAAGTCGAACAAAATCAATGACATCACCTTGAATATCTCTTGAAAACCATTTAAAAGTATTGGTAGTTGAAAAAATCCGAAATGAATCATGTTCATGATGTTCATAGACACTGCTCGAAACTTGTTTAAAGGAGATACCTAAACGATTGGCTACATCAAGAATTGAAATTTGCTTACATTCTTCTATTTCCATGCAATATCATCATTTTGTCGTAGTATTTGGCAGTGATGGTATTGATGATGATTCTTCTAAAGTTTTGGGAGTTGCCTTATCTAAATCATCTAACCCAGATTTCCAAACCTGCACTTGATTGACCAATAACTTACCTGGTAGTTTAGAATAGGATAACTTAACCGTTCTGGTTTCTGTCTGATTGGTCTTTGATTGATTGGCATTCTTTAAATCAGATACATAGGTTACATTATAAGAGACCATGGCAATGGCTTGATTCGTAGTCTGATTGACAAAG
>NZ_VTQF01000016.1:0-5941 GCF_008763935.1 Streptococcus mitis | reverse complement strand
AACAGCCGAAAACCTGTGTTTGGGTTTCGGCTGTCGAAGGAAAGGCTTTTTTGCAAAGGTCTCCCTTTGTTATTTAACCAGCAAGTTACTTTATAACGAAACTAACCAAATTTTGCATTATACACAAATCTGTTTGGCATTCATGCCCCATAAAAATGAGGTTCGGAAGCAAAATTATCGAAACCATTAGTAGATTTATAAGAGAAAATTAAAAAACTTAGATACGGAGGATTTTTAAAGGATTTTGAAGGGTTTGAATTTTTTAAATAGTTTATTCATTTATAAACAATATGATATTGCTGATAAGATTATGAGAGATAAAATCTCGTGATTTATCTAAATATGTAGAAAATGCCCTGCTAAAATGACTGCATGAAAACAACCAATACCAAATCCCACCCATTTCAAAAGACAAAAAAATAAACCCTTACTATTTTCTAGTAAGGGTTTATTGAAAATCTGGCACGCCCACGGGGAACCATATATTTATTTAGAATCAAAAAATTAAATTTAGAGCAATGTAAAATGCCGCACCACAAATCTTACGATACTCCCACAATCAGAACCAATCTGGCAAAATATAGCCAGATTTTCATACTTTTACAAGAAACAATGCTGATAGGCGACCTATGGCACAAAAATGCTACTATAAACTTTGGCTTGTAGAAACCAACCGTGTTGTTTAACTACAGTTGGGGAAAATAGGCCTGCAAGCCTCAAACAGCGTATCGCCGTTCAACGTGCTGCCTGCCGTTGATTAAACCTGTCTGAAAAAACTTCGCCCAACCGCCGGTCGGTTCATTTCGGCCAGTTTTTTATTCTCGGTTACCGAATATAATTTGAACCGCTGCCCCTCATCAGATTGCCCAGAGCCGGCAACTTGTTGCATCAAACCTGTTGGCAAATTTCAAAGGCGAGGCGCCAACCAAACTTCGAGCGCCCAGATTTTCCCCGATTTCACCGTGCTATATATACTTAGGGGCTTAGGAAGCAAAATTTATTTTAAAGGATTTTCACGCAACATTCTCAGCAGTATTTTGTATAAATCATTATGCCTGTGATTGAAGCGGAACTCGGTTTCTTTTAAATGCAGGTAAAACGTATGTTTCGGCACCCCGTTAAATTGCACCAGGCGATGCTTGGCGTAGCTCCAAAAAGATTCAATACCGTTAATATGCCGCGTACCGCGAACAAACTCATTGTCACCATGATGTACCCTGAAATGTTTGGCAAAACCCATATCAACCAATCCCTGATAACCGCGCCAACCGTCAGTATTGATGACACTCTCGATACCGACACGACCTCTAATGACCTTTTGCAGCGTTGCTTTGGAAACATCGGGAACAATCTCGGTATAAACCTTGTCCCCACGTTTCAAAATGCCGAAAACGATGGTTTTCCCACCCGCACCGCGCCCGCGTTTACCCCTGATACGTTTGGCACCGAAATAGGATTCGTCCAATTCTACAATGCCGTATAAAGGTGCCTGCCTCCCGCATTCGTCAGCCAAACGCCGACGTAATTTCAGGTACAGGCTGTTGACACTTCTGATGCTGACACCCGTCAGTTTTGCGGTATCGGAGGCAGTCAAATCCAAAGCAAACAGCCGCAGGAGCTGGCGAAATTTGGGCTCGGTAATTTTACTGAACTTTTGGTACTTGTTTTTTAAATTCATTTCAGAAGCTTATCACTATATTGAGTGATTTTGCTTCCTAAGCCCCCTACTTAATATGTGATATACATAAAAATAGGGGCTGTACTAGATTAGCCCTAGATTCTACACCAATCCCGCAAGATTTTTAGCTGCCGGGACGGTGTGCCGAAGTTAAACCGAAATTCGCATTCTTTCAAGAACAGCGGGAAAGATTTGCGATCGATTCCGTTGTATTTGCGCAAGACGCGTTTTGCCTGATTCCAAAAGTTCTCAATGCCGTTAATGTGGTTTTGACGGTCTGCAAATTCCTTGGAATGGTTGATGCGGTAATGGATGAAACCGCTCACGTCCAACTTGTCGTAGCTGCTCAGACTATCGGTATAAACAATACTGTCCGGCATGATTTTCTGTTTGATAACAGGCATCAAAGTATCGGACTTGGCATTATCTACGACCACGGTATAGCCCCGTCCGTTGCGTTTCAGAATGCCAAAGACAACCACTTTGCCTGCCGCACCGCGACCACGTCTGCCTTTACGCTGTCCGCCGAAATAGCTTTTGTCCAACTCGACAGAGCCATCGAAAACCTCATCGGCAGCCAAGGCCAAATGATGGCTGATGACCATACGGATTTTGCGGTAGAACAGGACTGCCGAATTGGGATGGATACCCAAAATATCGGCAGCGGAACGGGCGGTAACTTCCAGCACAAAAAAACGGAGCAGTTCTTTCTGTACTTTTTTCTTTAATTTGCAGTGTGTTATCTTCATATTTCGAGGGTAACATATCTGCTAATCTAGTACAGCCCCATTTTCTTTATTAGCCAATTCAACCCGTATACTGCTAATTTTCCCGGCAATTACCGTGAGTTCCAGCCTACCCGATTTTAAATCTTGCGGTGCGGCCAAAATACGTGTGGTGGTGTACCCCCTGCCGATTACGGCATTCTGTGCCAAGGTCATAATCCGGTTGATAGCTTGTGCGCCCAAACAATCTCCCGGTTGGAAGTTGCTTTGCCGCAAAGCCGCATCCAAAGCAAATTGAAACTTCTCGGCCGATTCGCCCACCAAGGAAACTTGCTGAAGCCCTAAGCAAGGTAGAAATCGGCGAGTTCGTCCGTCGCCTGAAGGCCTATAACGGCAGCCGTACTGTTGTTATTGCCATTTGGTTACTACTCTACACCGCATCCCGCACTATCGAAATACGACGTGCCGAATGGACTGACTTTCAACTTGATGAAGGCTTGTGGACAATCCCTGCTAACAAAATGAAAAAACGCCGCCCCCACACCGTACCACTATCACGACAGGCCTGCGCTTTATTGCGCGAGCTGCACACCATTTCTGGTAACGGCAGACTACTCTTTCCCAACAGTCGCCGTCCGGCAGAAATGATGAGCGCCACCACCATCAATCGTGCACTCGAATATATGGGTGTACAGTTCAGTGGTCACGACTTCCGTGCTACCGCTGCTACGCGCCTGTTTGAAATGGACTATCCAAAAGAACATATCGACGCCCAACTTGCCCATGCTCCCGACAACAGTACAGACGCCGCTTACTATCACGCCAAATTTATCCGTCAGCGACAAGAAATGATGCAGACATGGGCAGATTTTGTGGACAGCATAGGTTAATTTAAATTCCTATGGAACACTCCATACAGCAGTCGTGGGAAATCTCCCTAGCTTTTTAACTAAACCATTCTCCTATGGACTGAACGTAAATTAGCCCCTTCTTTTAATCGCCCAACATCCAATCATGCTTAAAGTCCAAAGAGGCTACCTGAAAATTCCAGGTAGCCTCTTTTCAGCTTCTCATTTCCGATATAACGAATCATCCAAAGTGGCAGCGTTGTCGGTAATCCGCGCATCCTGATTTTTGACGAGGCAACCAGTGCGTTGGACTACGAATCCGAACGCGCCATCATGCAGAACATGCAGGCCATCTGCCGCAACCGCACCGTATTGATCATCGCCCACCGTCTCTCCACCGTGCGTCATTGCCACCGCATCATCGCCATGGACCAGGGGCAGATTGTAGAAACAGGCAGCCATGCCGAGCTGCTGGAGAAAGAGAGCGGCTATTACCGCTATCTGTATCAGCTGCAGAATGGTTGACGGGATGCGGACAAACGGAAAGGCTACCTGAAAAACCGCTAAATCGGTTTTTCAGGTAGCCTTTTTGCAATCCGATACGCTTACCTATTTCGGAGCAGCAAACCGGGTTACAGCTTACAGCGGCGCTGCGACCAGCATCGGATTAGTCTGAATGCCGGCTGCCGCCGCGGTTGCACTGCCACCGGCACTGCCCTCACCGAACGCAGCCATGGCATTGATCAGCCCGTTGGCGCTGTTGGCGGCCAATTGGGTAATCTGACCGTTGGTCAGCGCATGGTCGTCAAACACGAAGTTTTCCACCTGATGTTGGCTGCCGGAGAAGAAGCTGTTAATGCGTACCGCATCGCCATCATGGTAGCCGGACAGCACCAGATCGCTGCCCGAGCGGCGCAATTGGGTTTCGGCCAACTTGATGCCGCTCATTCGGACGGTATCGCTGCCGGAATCGGAGGCGTAGTCGGATACGGTGTCTGAGCCGTGGCCTTTGGTAAAGAGGTAGGTGTCGGAGCCAAAGCCTCCATATAATGAATCGTCGCCTCCACCACCAACTAAGACATCATCACCAGCATCACCGTATAGAGTATCGTTGCTGGTGCCGCCGTCCAGTCGATCATTTCCATCGTTACCATTGAGGAAATCATTACCCTCCCCACCCAGCAGGGTGTCGTTACCAGCATTACCAAACAGAACGTCGTTACCTTCTCCGCCATCTAGTATGTCGCTGCCGGCAGCACCTTACAGATAATCCTCGCCGGCCAGCCCGTTCAGACTGTTGCCGGTGTCGTAGGCATAGAGTTTGTCATTTCCTTCCGTCGCTTGCTCCTGTAGAAACCAGTAGCGTTGTTTACAGTATTTCCAGGAGAATACTGAAACATGAACATGCACAAAAACACCCGTCTCACCCCGCACCACCGCCAAGCCATTTGGCTGGCCTACACGCAGGAAAAGGAAAGCGTCACCTCCCTGGCACGCCGCTACCAAGTCAGCCGCGTCACCATTTACCGCGCACTTAAAGCCGCAAGAGGCAGACTGCTCAAACCCCAAACCAGTACCAACAACCGTTTCAAACAGGCAAAGTACGGAATGAAACGCCTGGCCAAGGTAGAACGCGGCATTCAGGAAAAACTCAAAAGGCAGGCCAAACGCTACAATAAATCCTACCCCGGAGAGCTGGTACATCTCGATACCAAACGGCTGCCGCTGCTCAAAGGGCAGAAAGTCACCGATAAGCGGGATTACCTGTTTGTCGCCATCGACGATTTCTCAAGGGAGCTATACACCGCCATTTTGCCGGACAAAACCGCAAGCAGCGCGGCCAAGTTCCTAACGGAACAAGTCATCGAACCCTGCCCCTATTTGATCGAGTGCGTGTATTCGGACGGCCGGCGCGTTGGCGTGCGCAGCACGCTGGACGAGCTGCAGGCACTGCAGGCGCGCGCCGATGCCGAACAAAAACTGGCCGAAGTGCGCTACGGGCAGATTATGGCTTATCTGCAGCTGTTGGACGGTGCGGGGGAGTTGGGCAGGGAGGAGCAGTGGCGGAGGTTACGGGAGAGGTTGTATTGAGTGGGAAGAACATGGCTGCAATTTGGTATTCAGTAAATACTGCTATAATTCCATACCATCTTTCAGCTAATACCATCCTGATTCATGAACGCCGTAGAAATCGAACAAGCCGTCTCCGAGCTTTTTGCCACCCCCTTTGCCGCCGCCGAATTCCCCTACCAATTTCTTGAAGCCTTCGGCAACAAAGCTACCACCATCAAACGCCTGAAAAGCGGCGACACCAACAAATCCGACTGCGGCGGCGTATTGCAGACCAAAAACATCCACATTCTCACCGCCGCAGAAGGCGACACCCCCGCCGCCCTGCAAACGCTCAAAGACAGCCCCGCCACCGAGCGCGCCAAAGCCCGCTTTGTGCTCGCCACCGACGGCAGCCAAATCGAAGCCGAAGACCTCATCACAGGCGAACACATCTCCTGCACCTATACCGATTTCCCCGACCACTTCGGCTTTTTTCTCGCGCTGGCAGGCATCTCCACCGTCCAACAAATCCGCGACAGCGCCTTCGACATCCGCGCCACCTCGCGGCTCAACTGCCTGAGACCTTTGCAAAATTCCCCAAAATCCCCTAAATTCCCACCAAGACATTTAGGGGATTT
>NZ_VTQF01000015.1:0-6004 GCF_008763935.1 Streptococcus mitis | reverse complement strand
TTGAGTGGATAGGCGGTTAGGTAGTTGATGTTTAATGGGGATTTATTCCGGACAGTAGTGCGCGCAGGCGGGAATCCAGAACGTAAAGTTGAAGAAACCGTTTTACCCGATAAGTTCCTGTGCGGACAGGTCTGGATTCCCGCCTGCGCGGGAATGACGGCATGTTTTTTTGTTTAAATTTACTATAAAAGGTCGTCTGAAAGTTTCAGACGACCTTTATCGAAACCAATAAATACTGATAGGGAGATGTCAGAAATGACAAAATACACAGCACCTTATTTTTATAAAGACGCTTTTAATTGCCCGTATTGCGGGGCATTTGCGCATATGCAATGGGTAAGTTACGAACCCGATGTTTATTACAAAGCCATTTGTGCTCATTGTGAACAATATAGTTTTTGGCGAGTAACCGAAACGAACTTGACAGGTTTGGAACTCCGAAGAAAAGGTGAAATGCTCTATCCAGATTTTGGCTCTGCCCCTCTTCCTGCTGAAGATATGCCCGAGGATGTCAAAAAAGATTACGAAGAAGCCGCCCGAATTTTCATCAAATCCCCTCGAGGAGCGGCGGCATTACTGCGTTTAGGCTTGCAAAAATTATGTATTCATTTGGGAGAAGAAGGAAAAAACATCAATACCGACATCAGGTCGCTGGTCAAAAAAGAAGTATTATCAGGACAGGTTGTCAAAGTTGCCGATACTTTGCGGATTACCGGCAATAATGCCGTACATCCTGGCCAAATTGTGGATGAGGATTTCGACAAGGTTGCCGCAAAAATGTTCGACCTAATCAATTTCATTGTGAAGAAAGCCATTACCGAACCGAAAGAACTAGACGAGCTTTATCAGCTGATGCCCGAAAATGCAAGAACCGCCGCAGAAGCGCAAGACAAAAGAAACTTGCAAAATCAGGTACAAAATCCTCCCTCCTCACCTATTCAAAAGTAACGGCAGGTAGTTTTTTCATTTCAATGTTCAAAAATATTAGAGGTCGTCTGAAAATTTCAGACGACCTTTTTTACGAGGATTACAAACGTCTTAAACTGTCTGATTCGAGAATCAGACCTACACAGACTGCTGCGCCACAGTGGCTTCGACAACGCAGCTTGATGGTAAGGTTGAGGTAAAAATATAGCGGATTCAATATAGAAATACCTGAATCGTCATTCCCGCGCAGGCGGGAATCCAGAACGTAAAGTTAAAGAAACCGTTTTTGCCTGATAAGTTCCTGTGTAGGCAGATCTGGATTCCCGCCTGCGCGAGAATGACGGTATATTTTTTGAATTTAATATAAAAGGTCGTCTGAAAACCGATTTTCAAGCTTTCAGACGACCTCCGCCTTCTTTTTACGCCTTATTTTTTAAACATATTTTTAATGATGCCCATCACGCTGCGGGAGATGGCATTGGTCACTTGGCGGTTGATTTGGCTGCCGATGGCGTCGGCAACATTGTAACCCAAGCCCTGCCCTGACTTTTTACGACCGCCGCTCAAACCGCCGAGCAGTCCGCCGAGTATGCCGGGATCGGCATTGGCGGCTTCTTTTTCAGCGGCTTTTTGCGCTTTTTCCTGCTCTTTTGCCGCCGCTGCCGCCTCTTTCTCCGCCGCGACCTGACTGTCGGCTTCGGCTAAGGCTTCAAAAGCGGAATAGTTGTCCACCATGTCTTTATAGGTCGGATACAAATCATCGTTTTGGAACAAGCGGTTGCGCTCTTCGGCGGCAAGCGGGGTCAAGGCGGATTGCGGCGGCAGGACGAGCGCGCGCTCTACCGGCTCCGGCATGCCTTTTTCGTCGAGAAAGGAAACGAGCGCTTCGCCGACGCCCAGTTCGGCAATCGCTTCGGCAACTTTGATATTCGGGTTGCTGCGGAAGGTTTCGGCAGCGGCCTTAACTGCTTTTTGGTCGCGCGGCGTGAAGGCGCGCAGGGCGTGTTGCACGCGGTTGCCGAGCTGTCCGAGGATGGTATCGGGCAAATCGAGCGGGTTTTGGGTCACGAAATACACGCCCACGCCTTTGGAACGAATCAGGCGCACGACTTGTTCGACCTGCTCCACCAGCGCATTGGCGGCGTTGTCGAACATCAAATGCGCTTCGTCGAAGAACATCACGAATTTCGGCTTTTCCAAATCGCCGACTTCGGGCAGGGTTTCAAACAACTCCGCCAACATCCACAGCAAAAACGCGCTGTACATACGCGGCGAACGCATCAGTTTTTCCGAATTAAGGATGTTGATGACGCCTTTGCCGTTGTCGGTCTGCATCCAATCTTGCAGGTTGAGCGACGGCTCGCCGAAGAATTTTTCCGCACCTTCGTTCTCCAGCGTCAAAAGCTGCCGCTGAATCGCGCCGATACTGGCGGCGGAGACGTTGCCGTATTGCGTGCGGTATTCCGAAGCGTGGTCGGAAACGTGTTTCAGCATACTGCGCAAGTCTTTCAAATCCAGAATGTGCCAGCCTTTGTCGTCGGCGACTTTGAACACGAGGTTCAACAAGCCTTCCTGCGTGTCGTTCAAATTCATCAAACGCGCCAGCAGCAGCGGGCCCATTTCCGAAACAGTTACCCGCACCGGAATGCCGGTTTCGCCGTAAACATCCCAAAAGCGCACGGGGAAACTTTGCAGCCATTGCTCGCCCAAACCAAACTCGGCAATGCGTTCGCCCACCTTGCCGCTGGCGGCACCCGCTTGCGCGATGCCCGACAAATCGCCTTTGACATCAACCAAAAATACGGGAACGCCCTCGCTGCTGAAAGCCTCCGCCATACGGCGCAGGGTTACGGTTTTACCCGTACCGGTCGCACCGGCGATCAAGCCGTGGCGGTTCGCCATTTTGCCTTGGATTTCAAGTGTCTTATCGCCCGCGCGCGCGATGGGGAATGTCGTCATGAAGGTTTCCTTTGATTGGATGGTTTGAAAAATAATTCTATTTTCTTATGTTTCCACACACAGGGCAACAGATAGGCAAAAGGTCGTCTGAAAAGCAGACGACCTTTTACTATGAATAATTCAAACAAAAAGCGCGAACCGCAAGGTTCGCGCTTTTTTCAAACGACCTCAATTATTTCTTGTCGTCTTTCACTTCTTCAAAGTCGGCATCTACTACGTCGTCGTCTTTCTTGACGGAAGACGGTTCGGCTTGTGCGCTTTCGCCTGCTTGGGCTTCGGCTTGCGCTTGTGCGTAAACCATTTCGCCCAGTTTTTGGCTGGCTGTGCCCAGTGCTTCGGCTTTGGCATCGATGGCGGCTTTGTCGTCGCCTTTCACGGCTTCTTCAGCTTCTTTCAACGCGGCTTCGATTTTTTCTTTCTCGGCTGCGTCGAGTTTGTCGCCATAGTCCGCCAAAGATTTTTTCACGGAGTGAATCAGGGCTTCGGCTTGGTTGCGGGAAGCGACCAATTCAGTCAGTTTTTTATCTTCCTCAGCGTTGGCTTCGGCATCTTTCACCATGCGTTCGATTTCTTCTTCGCTCAAGCCTGAAGAACCTTGGATGGTAATGTTGGCGGCTTTGCCTGTGCCTTTGTCTTTGGCGGAAACGTGCAGGATACCGTTGGCGTCAATATCGAAGGTTACTTCGATTTGCGGCATACCGCGCGGTGCGGGTGCGATGTCGCCCAAGTTGAACTGACCCAAAGATTTGTTAGCGGAGGCGCGTTCACGTTCGCCTTGCAGTACATGGATGGTTACTGCGCTTTGGTTGTCTTCGGCAGTAGAGAACACTTGCGACGCTTTGGTCGGGATGGTGGTGTTCTTCTGAATCAGCTTGGTCATCACGCCGCCCATAGTTTCGATACCCAAAGACAGAGGGGTTACGTCCAGCAGCAATACGTCGCTGCGGCCGCCGCTCAATACTTCGCCTTGAATCGCTGCGCCTACGGCAACGGCTTCGTCAGGGTTCACGTCTTTGCGCGGCTCTTTGCCGAAGAAGTCTCTAACGGCTTCTTGTACTTTAGGCATACGGGACTGACCGCCGACCAAGATCACGTCGTCGATGTCGCTGGTGCTCAAGCCGGCATCTTTCAATGCGGTGCGGCAAGGCTCGATAGAGCGGGCAATCAGGTCTTCAACCAGGCTTTCGAATTTGGCACGGGTAATTTTCATTGCCAAGTGTTTCGGACCGGTTGCGTCCATGGTGATGTACGGCAGGTTGATTTCGGTTTGCTGACCGCTGGACAATTCGATTTTGGCTTTTTCGGCAGCTTCTTTCAGGCGTTGCAATGCCATCACATCTTGTTTCAAATCAATGCCTTGTTCTTTTTTGAACTCGGCGATGATGTGGTCGATGAGGCGTTGGTCGAAGTCTTCGCCGCCCAGGAAGGTGTCGCCGTTGGTTGCCAATACTTCAAATTGTTTGTCGCCGTCGAGGTTGGCGATTTCGATGATGGAAATATCGAAGGTACCGCCGCCCAAGTCATATACGGCTACTTTGCGGTCTTTATTGTCACCTTTGTCCATACCGAATGCCAAAGCGGCTGCGGTCGGCTCGTTGATGATGCGTTTTACGTCCAAACCGGCGATGCGCCCCGCGTCTTTGGTAGCTTGACGTTGGCTGTCGTTGAAGTAGGCCGGAACGGTAATCACGGCTTCGGTTACTTTTTCACCCAAGTAAGATTCGGCGGCTTCTTTCATTTTACGCAGGACTTCTGCGGAAACTTGCGGCGGAGACAGCTCTTTGCCTTGCGCTTTCACCCATGCGTCGCCGTTGTTGGCTTTGATGATTTCGAAAGGCATGGATTCGATGTCGCGTTGGACTTCTTTGTCTTCAAATTTATGACCGATCAAGCGTTTTACAGCGTAGATGGTGTTTTTAGCGTTGGTTACGGCTTGGCGTTTGGCAGGTGCGCCGACGAGGACTTCGCCGCCGTCCAGATAAGCGACGACAGACGGCGTAGTGCGTGCGCCTTCTGCGTTTTCAATAACTTTGGTTTGACCGTTTTCAGAGATGGATACACAAGAGTTGGTTGTACCTAAGTCGATACCGATTACTTTTGCCATATTGATGTTGCTCCTAAAAAGATTTTTCTAAGTTAATAATCGTGTGGAACATTTTGTTCCGTTGACCTGTAAATAGGGTTGCCCGATATTTTTTCAAGGGTTTTGTTGAAATTTTTTAAATATAAAATTCAACAGATTAAACTATTTATCCACAGGTCAGTGTTTTGTTTTTCAGACGACCTAGTCTTTGTTTTCCGATTGGGCATCATCAGAATGATTTTCCAAAAGCGGGATTGAAGGCTGAGGAACTGGGAAGGGTCGTCTGAAAATTTTATGCTTGATAAACTTCATCAAGCGGTGCCTTCAGGCTTCTTTTTTCGCTACGATAACCATCGCGGGGCGCAGTACGCGGTCGGACAGGGTGTAGCCTTTTTTCATGACGCTGACGATGGTGTTCGGCTCTTGCTCGCTGACGACCGCCTGCATCGCCTGATGTTGGTGCGGGTCGAGTTTGTCGCCGGGCTGCGGGTTGATTTCTTTGATATGCGTGGTGTCGAACGCTTTTTGCAATTCGTTCAGCGTCATTTGCACGCCCATTTTCAGCGCGTCGAAATTACCGCTTTGGTCGAGCAGCGCCATTTCGAGATAGTCTTTGACCGGCAGCATTTCGGCGGCGAATTTTTGTCCGGCGAATTTGTGCGTATCGGCAATTTCCTGCTGATGGCGGCGGCGCAGGTTTTGCTCGTTTGCCAGACCGCGCAGTTCGCTGTCTTTTAGCTGTCCTTCCAGCTCGGCGATACGCGCCTGCAATTCTTCGTAAGTCGGCGGTTCCGGTTGTGTTTCGGTTTGCTCGGTTTCGACGGCTTCGGCGGTTTCCACTTCTGCCGCTGTTTCGATTTCAGTTTCGGTTTGTTGCGGTTCGTTATGCTCCGTCATGTCGGACATCCTTTTAAATAGGGGTTGGTATTCAATGCAGCTTTATATAAGGTCGTCTGAAAAAACTTCAAGCATATATAGTGGATTAACTTTAAACCAGTACGGCGTTGCCTCGCCTTAGCTCAAAGAGAACGATTC
>NZ_VTQF01000014.1:0-6032 GCF_008763935.1 Streptococcus mitis | reverse complement strand
CCCAGCTTGCACAGAGCGCCTGAATAGGCTTTTATGAGTGTCCAAGATTTGGGGGCCAGTTCACTTTCGGAATAAGGTTTCAGACGACCTTTTATCTCCTCCTTACATCCCGTTTCGATGGCTGTTATATAATTCTTCCTCACACACTCCCCTACTCTTTCCCCATGAAACTTAACCCCCAACAGCAAGCCGCCGTCAAATACCTCGGCGGGCCTCTGCTCGTGCTTGCCGGCGCCGGCAGCGGTAAAACCGGCGTGATTACGCAAAAAATCAAGCATTTGATTGTCAATGTCGGCTATCTGCCGCATACCGTCGCCGCGATTACCTTTACCAACAAAGCCGCCACGGAAATGCAGGAGCGCGTCGCCAAAATGCTGCCCAAGTCGCAAACGCGCGGGCTGACGATTTGCACGTTCCACTCTTTGGGCATGAAGATTCTGCGCGAAGAGGCGAACCATATCGGTTACAAAAAAAACTTCTCCATCCTCGATTCCACCGACAGCGCGAAAATCATCGGCGAACTTTTGGGCGGTACGGGAAAAGAAGCCTTATTCAAAGCGCAGCATCAGATTTCCCTTTGGAAAAACGATTTGAAAACGCCTGAAGACGTGCTTCAGACGGCCTCCAACGCTTGGGAAGAACAAATCGCGCGCGTGTATGCGAGCTATCAGGAAACCCTACAAAGCTATCAGGCGGTGGACTTCGACGACTTAATCCGCCTGCCCGCCGTGCTGTTACAGCAAAACAGCGAAGTACGCAACAAATGGCAGCGGCGGCTGCGCTATCTATTGGTTGACGAATGTCAGGACACCAATACCTGCCAATTTACGCTGATGAAACTCTTGACCGGCGCGGAAGGCATGTTTACCGCCGTCGGCGACGACGACCAATCCATCTACGCATGGCGCGGTGCGAACATGGAAAACCTGCGCAAAATGCAGGAAGATTATCCGCAGATGAAAGTCATCAAGCTGGAGCAAAACTACCGCTCCACCGCTCGGATTCTCAAAATCGCCAACAAAGTCATCGAAAACAACCCCAAGCTGTTCACGAAAAAACTTTGGTCGCAGTTCGGCGAAGGCGAAATCGTCAAAGTCGTTGCCTGTCAAAATGAGCAACACGAAGCCGACTGGGTCGTCAGCCAAATCGTCAAACAGAAGCTGGTCGGCGGTGACAAAACCCAATATGCCGATTTCGCCGTGTTATACCGCGGCAACCATCAAGCGCGAATTTTTGAAGAAGCCTTGCGCAGCGCGCGCGTCCCTTACCAACTCTCCGGCGGGCAGAGTTTTTTTGACAAAGCCGAAATCAAGGACGTTTTGTCCTATTTGCGCCTGCTTGCCAATCCCAATGATGATCCCGCCTTCCTGCGCGCCGTCACCACGCCCAAACGCGGCATCGGCGATGTAACGCTGGGCAAGCTCAACACCTACGCGCACGAACACGAATGCAGCCTGTATGAAGCCGCGCAAACCGAAGAAGCCCTTGCCCTGTTGAACAATACCAACCGCCACCACCTGCAAGCCTTTATGGATATGTTCGGCAGCTACCGCGCCAAAGCCGAAACCAGCGAAGCGGGCGAACTCATCAACAGCCTGCTCAAAGAAATCGACTACGAAAACCACCTGCTTGCCAGCGAAGAAGGCAAAGCCGGTGAAATCAAATGGCGCAACGTCAGCGACCTGACCGGCTGGTTAGAGCGCAAAGGCGAGCAAGACGGCAAAAACATCATCGAACTCGCCCAAACCGTCGCCCTAATGACGCTTTTAGAGGGCAAAAGCGAAGAAGAAGTCGATGCCGTCAAACTCTCGACCCTGCACGCCTCCAAAGGCTTGGAATATCCCTACGTTTTCCTCGTCGGCTGCGAAGAGGGTATCCTTCCGCACAACGACAGCATCGAAGAAGACAACGTCGAAGAAGAACGCCGCCTGATGTACGTCGGCATCACCCGTGCCAAACGCCAGCTTACGCTGACCCACTGCGTCAAACGCAAAAAACAAGGCACATGGCAGTTCCCAGAACCCAGCCGCTTCATAGACGAAATGCCGCAGGAAGACATCAAGATTTTAGGGCGCAAAGGCGGCGAGCCGATTGTGAGCAAGGAAGAGGGCAGAAGTCATCTTGCGGGAATGCTGGATATGTTGGCGGCGAAAGGGAAAGGCTGAAACGAGAAATGGACAGGCAAAAGGTCGTCTGAAATAGGTTGCACACGGTACTCTTCTTTAATTTGAAGTGTGCGGGATTCCACTGTCAGTCAAAAAGGACAGCCAATCTACGTCAGCCTCAATATAGTGGATTAACAAAAATCAGGACAAGGCGACGAAGCCGCAGACAGTACAAATAGTACGGAACCGATTCACTTGGTGCTTCAGCACCTTAAAGAATCGTTAGCAGCGTTGTCGAATGTACAATACATGGCTATAATCCGCCTTACAAGTTTTCCGACGGATAGCGAAAAGTCTGTCTTTCGGCTGCTCTTTTCAGTTAAGGTTTTATTAAATAATGTTTTTGATGGCTAAGGGAAAATACCAACCTTTCTTAACTATATATAAGCTTAAAAATAATGAAATTTTTTAACTGAGTGCAGTCGGAAGACTTGCCCCACTAATCGGGGATTAAGACTCAATTACTCGATGCAAAGCCTCAAATTTAGGCTGGTCGGAAGACTTGCCCCACTAATCGGGGATAAAATCAAACGGCCTTGATGGTTCATTCCATCAAGGCCGTTTTTGCGTCATGCGTATTTTCGAGGTCTTTTCGATATTGAATTAAGCGCAAAACAAGACAGATTCGAGTGCGTCAAATCAAGCTGCTATCGCATCAAATTCTCAACGAATGTCCAATAAGTTCAGATTTCTACCCTCTCCTTTTACGCTCCAAATCCATCATATCAAACCAATCCCGCTTACCGGATTGGCGGCATTTTCACATACGGTAATCAAACGATTTTCCCACTTTCATCAAACACAATTTCCAAATAAGGTTTATCGACATAAAAAGGTCGTCTGAAAATCTGTCCTTTCATTTTTCAGACGACCTCTTGTTAGTACAACTCAAGAACCTCGTTGTTGCCAACAAGGTGCTCAGCCCATCTTACCCGACGCGGTAAAACGCCAAGCTGCCCAAAAGGTTGGGGAAATGTTTGACCTGTTTGTTGCCCGTCATGACCGCGCGCTCGAGGACGCGGATTTTGTTTTTGGCACACAATAAATCAAAGTCTTTGAGCGTACACCAATGGATATTCGGCGTGTCGTACCAATGGTAGGGCATGCGTTCGGAAACCGGCATATGACCGCCGATGGCGATTTGGAAGCGGTTGCGCCAGTAGCCGAAATTCGGGAAGCTGACAATCGCCTGTTTCGCCACGCGCATGAGGCAGCGCAGGATTTTTTCGGTGTTTTGCATGGCTTGGATGGTTTGGCTCAAGACGATAACGTCAAAGGTCTGGTCGCCAAATTCAGCCAAACCCTGCTCCAAATCGGCTTGGATGACGTTCACGCCGCGCGACATGGCGGCGATGACGCTGTCGGTGTCGATTTCGATGCCGTAGCCACTGCATTTTTTGTGTTCCACCAAAGCTGCCAGCAATTCGCCGTCGCCGCAGCCCAAGTCCAAGACGCGGCTGCCTTCGGGAATCCAGTCGTAAATCAACTGCAAATCGTCGCGCAAATTCATGATCGGCAATCCTTATCCACATTGTTCATATAAGCCGCTACGGCGCGCATATAGGCTTCGTCTTCCATCAGAAAGGCATCATGGCCGTGGTTGGATTTGATTTCTATATACTGCACCGGCTTGTGTGCGGCAATCAACGCTTTAACCAGCTCTTTGGAACGCGCGGGCGAGAAACGCCAGTCGGTGCTGAAGCTTGCGACAAAGAATTTCGCTTTCACATTTTGCAGGGCGCGGGTCAGGCTGTCGCCAAAATCCGCCGCCGGATCGAAATAGTCCAAAGCCTTGGTCATAAGCAGGTAAGTGTTGGCATCAAACCGTCCGACGAATTTGTCGCCCTGATAGCGCAGATAGGATTCCACTTCGAATTCAACGCCAAAGCCGTATTGATAGCCGTTTGAACGCAAATCGCGCCCGAATTTTTTACCCAAACCGTCTTCGGCAAGATAAGTAATGTGTCCCATCATGCGGGCAATCCGCAAGCCCCGTGCGGGAACGGTATTGTGGCTGCGGTAATGTCCTTCGTTGAAATCGGGATCGGTCAAAATCGCCTGACGCGCTACATCATTAAACGCGATATTTTGCGTCGAGAGTTTCGGCGCAGACGCAATCACTAAGGCATGGCGCACGCGCTCCGGATAGGAAATCGTCCACTGCAAAGCCTGCATGCCGCCCAAGCTGCCGCCGACAACCGCCGCCCATTGTTCGATGCCGAGATAGTCGGCAAGCGCGGCTTGGGATTTTACCCAGTCCTTCACCGTAACTACCGGAAAATCCGCGCCGTATTCCCTGCCCGTTTCAGGATTGATCGACAAAGGCCCGCTGCTGCCGTCGCAGCCGCCCAGATTGTTCAAACCGACCACGAAAAAACGTTCCGTATCAATCGGTTTGCCGGGTCCGACCATATTGTCCCACCAGCCTGTGTATTTATCCTCCGCCGAATGCCTGCCCGCAACATGATGGTTGCCCGACAGCGCATGGCAGATTAAAACCGCATTGTTTTTTTCGGCATTCAGCTCGCCGTAGGTTTCAATCATCAGATCGAAACGAGGCAAAGTTTTACCGTTTTCCAAAACCAGCGGCATCTCAAACGGAATTTTTTGGGGCGTTACAATGCCCACCGAGGCATTTTGACTCATATCCTGTTCCAACAAATGCGGCGAAAAGCGTTATTATATAGCAAACGGCATGACTTTTTGACACGGTCGGACAAGCAGCCTGATGCGCTGAAACATCCTTCCCCATGCCGCCGCAACCGAACCATACTTTTTCAGACGACCTCCTCACTTCCCGATATGATAGGCAGACTTTTCCGCATATTCTTCTTTTTCGCACTTGCCGCGCTGATTATCAACCGCCTCTTCAGCCGCAAGCAAAAACGCGCCCTGCGCGATGTCACCAAAATTAGCGCATGGGTGCTGCTCGGCGCAGCTACAGCAACGCTGTTTTGGTATCTGGTCATGCTGTATTTCAAACACATTCCAAATTCTTATTGACCGAGTGTTAATAGCAAAACAAATAAAAGGTCGTCTGAAAACGCAAATCTGCATTTTCAGACGACCTCTGTCCGATTGATGGAAAAGCAGCCCGAGAGGAAATGTTTGAAACGTTACAATAAAACTATGTTTTTTAGCATAACCGTTTTAGCAGAATAGGTACAAAACTTCAACTAGACAAACGGTATAGTGGATTAACTTAAAACCAGTACGGCGTTGCCTCGCCTTGCCGTACTAGCTGTACTGTCTGCGGCTTCGTCGCCTTGTCCTGATTTTTGTTAATCCACTATACAATAAAACTGTGTTTTTTAGCATAACCGCTTTAGCAGAATGGATACAAAACTTCGAATAAACAAACGGTACATTTGAAACACGTTTTGATGAAATTCCTGAAAACTTACCCCAAAAGTTACCCCATAAATGATAAAAATCCAAGCATACGCTAGCATAACCAAGGCGATAAAAAAGCCTTGAAACCGTTATGGCTCAAGGCTCTATGTGTATTACAGGATACTGCTGAAAATTAGGTTTGGTGGAGGCGGGGGGAATTGAACCCACCTAGCCCGTAACCAGTAGTATGTGTATAGACAAACGCCCTTGATTTAGGGCGTTTTTTATCTGTTCATATACTACTGGTTGCGGTCATTTGTGCCACAATTTGTGCCAAACCCAACGAGGGTATTCCCATTGATACTCAAACCAACCAATACAAAAAAACAAACCGCTCGGTGCCAAGTCTCGGGTCGGTCTTTCAGACGACCTTCATTATTGCTTTGGCCGTATTCGGTCTGTTGAACCAGCTGTCCGGCGGCATCGTAGCCGTAGGCGGTGATTTTGCCGTCCCAGCCGGTTTCTTGGATCAGG
>NZ_VTQF01000013.1:0-6128 GCF_008763935.1 Streptococcus mitis | reverse complement strand
CACTCAGTGAACAAAGGCTTTTCCAAGTTTCAAACCGTCATATGGTTTGCCAATATTCATCCTACTTTGAGAATGGGCTGAAAAAATTTTAGGGCTTTTTACTGCTAATATAGTTGGTACCGATATAGGCAATAGATACGTACCTGACATTGTTGCTTATCCCAACGGTAAATCACCCGCCACGACGCAGTGTGGAACACAATCTGCCGTGGATAATGGATTAACTAAGCCGCTTAAAGGCGAACTTTAAATTTGGAGAAAAATGCAAACAGAAAGACGACTCAGGTTACCTGATGTCCGCCACATGGTTGGCTACGATACTACGACCACTTACTGCAAGTCCTAATTACTCATATGGAGGATTGAATATGTTGAACCAAATCCAGTTGAAACGTTACGCCGAATTGTCAGGCTATACAGAAAAAGCTTTAAGAGACAAAATTAGCACCGGCGTTTGGGTAGAGGGACTCCACTACTACCGTGCGCCCGACCGCCACATCTTAATCAACGTAAAAGAGGTAGAAAAATGGCAACGAAACGAATACCAACCGGTGTAGTTATCCGCGATCGCAGTATCAAAATATGGTTCATGTATCGGGGTAAACGATGTTGGGAAAGCCTGCCGCTCAAGCCCACCACCGCTAACATCCGGCACGCTACTAAACTCCGGGAAGAAGTGTGTACCCGAATCGCCATCGGCGTATTCGACTATGCCGAATTCTTCCCCGACTCCAAACGAGCGGAAGAAACGGAACGCAGCCCCACCTTCCGTGAGATGGCCGAAGCCTGGCTAGCCACCGTTAACCAGCTATCCCACTCCACACTATCCCGCTATCGCGGCATGCTCAACAGCCACGTCCTGCCTAAAATTGGTGACATGTCGATAGACCGTATCCAGTACAGTACCCTAGCCGGGCTGCTGGCTACCTTAGACTGTAGCGCAAAAACTCGCAACAACATCGCCACCGTTATTCGGCAGCCGTTTGTTCTTGCGCTCCGCGACGGCAGGATAAAAGACAATCCCGCCCAGCATCTGGCCAACGCCAAAGTGCAGAAAGAGCCGCCTGATCCGTTCACGCTCGAAGAGGCCGAAGCCATCCTAGGCTACCTGAAAAATGAACCTGTGTTTCACAATTACTTCGAGCTGGCCTTTTTTAGCGGTATGCGTACCAGCGAGCTCATCGCTCTCACTTGGCAGGACATCGACTTCCAAAGGCAGTGCGTGCGCGTGAACAAAGCATCCGTGGCTGGCAAGCTGAAAAGCACCAAAACCCACAGCTATCGAGACATCGAGCTCAATAGCCGCGCCTTGGAAGCTTTACGTAGGCAATGGCAAAGAACAGGACTAGCAAGCGGATACGTTTTCATCAATCCGAAAACTGGCAGCCCATTTGAGAACGACAAAGTGCCGTGGAGACCGTGGCAGCACGCCATAAAAATAGCGGGGGTAAGGTACAGGAAACCCTACAACACCCGCCATACATTTGCCACACTCAACCTCATGGCCGGAGCCAACCCCATGTGGGTAGCCCGTCAGATGGGACACAGCACCATGAAGATGCTACTTGAAAACTATTCACGCTGGATCGACTTGGCCGACAAGCAGCGTGAAAAGTCTAAAATCGAGCAGCTTTTTGATGGGAAATGTGCCAATAGTGTGCCAAAAAACACAGAAATGGAAATAAGTACAGGATACTTATCGGATATCTTGGTGGAGGCGGGGGGAATTGAACCCCCGTCCGAAAGTCCTCTACAGAGCGTTCTACATACTTAGTCGTGTCTATTTAAAATCTCGTTCCTATCATGCCGACCGACAGGCCTTCTAGGAACCAGTTACCTTAAATCTTATTTCCCGCCAAGTAACCCGGCGGAAAACCAGTCAATGTAGAATGACGTTGCGGTAGCTTGCGCTACACAGCCCATTGACCAACTGCTGCAACGGCAGGCCTTAAGCGGCCAGTGCGTAAGTTTCGTCGTTTGCGACTATTTAGATTCAGTGTTTTACGGGAAATCTGAGACCCCGGTATGCCCGCATCTGCTTTGCAACCCCCGTCGAAACCAAGATCGCCCCCAGATGGGAAACGTTGATTATACGCATATCAGGCTGTTTTGCCAAGCAGAACGGGCACAACAAAGGTCGTCTGAACACGCAAATCATGCTTTCAGACGATCTTTCGCCTTATTCGATTATTGCCGGTAAGTCTGCAAGAAGCGTTCGAGTTTGCCCATGGCTTCTTCGATTTGGTGGGTGTACGGCAGGGTAACGATGCGGAAATGGTCGGGGCGTACCCAGTTGAACCCGGTTCCTTGGACGAACAAGACTTTTTCGCGCACAAGCAGGTCGTAGATAAATTTCATGTCGTCATGGATGCCGTACATTTCGGTGTCGATTTTCGGGAACATATACATCGCGCCCATCGGTTTGACGCAGGAAAGTCCGGGAATTTGGTTAATCAGTTCCCACGCTTTATTGCGCTGCTCCAGCAGGCGGCCGCCGGGCAGGATAAATTCGTTGATGCTTTGATAGCCGCCCAAAGCGGTTTGGATGGCGTGTTGCATGGGCGTGTTGGCACACAGGCGCATGGAGGCGAGCATATCGAGACCTTCGATATAGCCTTTGGCATGTTCTTTCGGACCATTCAGCACCATCCAGCCTTGGCGGAATCCGGCAACACGGTAGGCTTTGGAGAGGCCGTTGAAGGTGATGGTCAGCAGGTCGGGCGCGAGCGCGGCAATGTGGTGGTGGACCGCGCCGTCGTAGAGGATTTTGTCGTAGATTTCGTCGGCGAAGATGATCAGACCGTGTTTGCGCGCCAACTCGGCGATTTCGAGCAGGATTTCTTTGCTGTACACTGCGCCGGTCGGGTTGTTGGGGTTGATGACGACGATGGCTTTGGTTTTCGGTGTGATTTTGGCTTCCATATCGGCAAGGTTGGGAAACCAGTCGTTTTCTTCGTCACACAAATAATGGCGAACCGTACCGCCCGCTAAAGTGGCGGCAGCCGTCCACAGCGGATAATCGGGCGCGGGAATCAGGATTTCGTCGCCGTCGTTCAAAAGCGCCTGCATGGACATGGTAATCAGCTCAGACACGCCGTTGCCGATATAAACGTCGTTGACCGAAATATCGCGCAGACCTTTGGTTTGATAGTAATGAACGATGGCCTTGCGGGCGGAATACAGCCCTTTGGAATCGCAATAGCCCTGCGCGGTCGGCAGGTTGCGGATGACATCCACCAAAATTTCATCGGGCGCTTCAAAGCCGAACGGCGCAGGGTTGCCGATATTGAGCTTGAGGATTTTATGACCTTCTTCTTCCAGTTGTAGGGCTTTTTTGTGTACGGGGCCGCGGATGTCGTAGCAAACGTGGTCCAGCTTGGACGATTTGGGAAATTTCTCCATGATGTGTGTTCCGTAAAATTGTTAACAATGGGGGTAAATGTACTCCGTTTACAGGCGGAAAGAAAGTATTTTATGCAACTGAGAATAGGTCGTCTGAAACCGCATTTCAAATTTCAGACGACCTTTATTACATCCCTATTCCCCTTTCAATACATACTTCCTGAAATATAGTAAACTTGCCGTCAGTTTTCCCTTCCTCCTTCCTGCCATGTTCCCCATTATTCCCACCGACCGCGCCGCTGCCGAATGGCGCAACGAAAGTACGCAAAAGCCGCCCAAACAGGCGGTTTATGTGCATGAAGGCAATGCCGCCGATATTCTGAAAAACGCCCACGCCCACACGGCAACGGTTTGGACGGGCGATTTCCACAACGCCAAGCAAGTGTTGGCGGCGATGAAAAAGCGCGTCCGCAGGTCGTCTGAAAAAACAAAAAACGCGCCTATCGATATTCAGACGACCTTCCACACCCACCGCATGAAGCAGGCGCAGCAAAGCCGCGTGTTGAACATGCTTGCCGTCGAAATCGGCGCGGGTTTTCAGTTAGGCAATCCGCGCGCGCCCAACGTCCGCGCCGCCCTTGCCGATGTGTACGACGAGCCGAACGACACGCCGTTTTTGCTGCCGCTCAACCAGCTTTTGGGCTTTATCGGCGCACACGAATGGCACAAAAAAGGCATAGACATTCCGCAGCTTGGCGGCAAAATCCACGTCCCCTTCGGCGTGTTCTCGCCCCTGCGCGGCGAATATCTGGACTTAATCGCCCAAGCACCGTTGAATCCCCATATTCAGACGGCGTTCGACATCGGCACAGGCTCCGGCGTTATCGCCGCCATCCTCGCCAAACGCGGCATTTCCGAAATCATCGCTACCGATACCAACCCCAAAGCCATCACCTGCGCAACCGCCAACCTCGCCCGCTTGGGGCTGGACAAACAAGTCGTCGTACAAGCCGTCGACTTGTTTCCCGAAGGATGCGCCGACCTGATCGTCTGCAACCCGCCGTGGCTGCCCGCCAAACCGACTTCCGCCGTCGAAACCGCCCTCTACGATCCCGACAACGCCATGCTGACCGCCTTCTTAAACGGCGTGCGGCAACATTTAAATCCGCAAGGCGAAGCGTGGTTAATCATTTCCGACTTGGCGGAACATCTACACCTGCGCGACCGCGATTTTCTGGAACAATGTTTTCAGACGACCTCTTTAGAAGTGGTCGATATTCTGAAAACCAAACCGCGCCACCGCAAAGCCGCCGACGAATCCGACCCGCTCGCCTTCGCCCGCAATCGGGAAACCACATATCTCTATCGTTTGAAAGCAAAGTCCTGATATACAATCAGGTCGTCTGAAACCCACACCCGCCATACCCATGCAACTGATCAAATACCTCCAATCCCAAGGCATAGGCAGCCGCAAACAATGCCAGTGGCTGATTCAAAACGACTGTGTCGAAATCAACGATACAGTCCGCAACGACACCAAAGCCGACATCGATCCCGCCGAAGTCCAAACGCTGCGCATAGACGGCGAAGACATCGTCGTCGTGCCCATACCTTATTTCTACATCCTGCTCAACAAACCCGCCGATTACGAAACCTCGCACAAACCGCAACAATACCCCAGCGTTTTCAGCCTTTTCCCCGACCATATGCGCAACATCGATATGCAGGCGGTCGGCAGGCTGGATGCGGATACGACGGGCGTTTTGCTGATTACCAACGACGGGCAGTTCAACCACCGCGTTACCTCGCCGAAACACAAAGTACCCAAAATCTACCGCGTTACCCTGAAGCATCCTGCCGATGACAGCCTGTGTGAAACGCTGAAAAACGGCGTTCTGCTGCACGACGACAACGAAACCGTCCACGCCGCCGAAGCCGTTTTGGAAAATCCGACCACCCTGCTGATGACCATTACCGAAGGCAAATATCATCAAGTCAAACGCATGGTCGCCGCCGCCGGCAACCGCGTCGAACACCTCCACCGGGACGAATTTAACGGACGAACGGTAGAAAATTTAGCCTCAGGTGAGTGGAAATTCATCACAGTTTGAAAATTTTGAAGTTTTTTCAAAAAAAATTTAACCATTATGATTTTTTTATTTGTTTAAAAACATGATGATATAAGTGTTAAGATGTTATTAACCAAACTTAACGCCATCATTCGTGAACTATTATATAATTCGCGTGTCTGAGTAACACTTGCTTCGAGAGAAGTGAGTAAGTGAGTAAGACGTTTTCCCCGTAATGTGTTTGGCCATCTATACTTTTCCCCTTAGTATAGATGGTTTTTTTTATCTGCAATTTTCTCAGCCCTTCCTACCGTATAGCTCCCTTCCCTTAATCAGGCAAATAGAGTCGACTGGTAAAACAAATTATTTTATTCACAGACCGCTGTCTAATGCCTGTTTCCTTAGCTGGATATAGTTCCGGGTAACGGTTAAGCGAGACTGGCCTATAAAGCAGCGAAAGCGGAGAAAAATTTACAAGACTTGTAAAGAACCTCGGATAATGCCGCAACCGTTGCCTAAAACCAATATAAGGAGATAACAATGGGATACAATATGATGACCACACAAAAATGGTATGAACATATTACAGATGTGATTATAGGAACCACTCAAAGATTTAATAGAGAGAAAAGTGCTGATAGCATAGAGTATATTAATAGACCTCTTGCGAAAGTATCCTGAAGATTTACAATTCCCAAATGAAATACGAAAACCTAA
>NZ_VTQF01000012.1:0-6202 GCF_008763935.1 Streptococcus mitis | reverse complement strand
ACCCCCACCACCAAAAACCGTCAACTCCCAAACCGCAAAAAATTCTACAAAAACCGACAACAATCTGAAATTCAACAACTTTTATTTTAGATACTATTTCAAAACTTTCAAAACACCCTCAATCCAAACTCAAACAGCCTAAAACCATCCAATTCTCACATCAACAAACAACAAAGGTCGTCTGAAATCTTTTTCAGACGACCTTTGTATTTTCTTACTGCCTAAATTAATCAACCGATTTCATTATACTTAGTCGGCAAACTGTTTTTTCATACGTTCGCGGCGCTCTTGTGCTTCTACGGAAAGTGTGGCGGTCGGACGGGCAAGGAGGCGTTTGAGGCCGATGGGCTCGCCGGTATCCGCGCAGAAGCCGTACTCGCCTTCGTCGATGCTGCGGATGGTTGCTTGTACTTTACCCAGAAGTTTGCGTTCGCGGTCGCGGGTGCGCAATTCCAGCGCGTACTCTTCTTCTTGAGTGGCGCGGTCGGCAGGATCGGGAGCCGATTCGTGTTCTTGCAGGTGGCCGGTGGTGGCAGATGCGTTTTCAATCAGTTCGTCTTGCATTTTTACCAGCAGTTCGCGGAAGAATGCCAACTGGTCGCTATTCATGTAGTCTTCTTCCGGGCCGTCCCAATTCAAAATGTCTTGTTCTGTCAGCTTTGCCATAATTTTTCTTTCAATCTATTGTGGGAAACGAAATGCTACTCAAGTGGTTTATTTTATTGATTTCTTAGAACTTCTTTTCTCAAGTCCGTTTAGAAATGGCGGCATAATACCATGTTTTCACAGCCGTGGTTTTGATTTTCACTTTTTTGCGTTTTGCTTACGTCATACTGCAAATTCTTAATGAACTCGCTGTCTATTGCAGTAGCCACAAGTTGATTTGACGGGTAATTTGAGGCGATAGACTGCTTAACCAAATCCACAGCAATAATGCCAATATACTACCTGAAAAATCGTAGCGTCCGTACTTTAAAAACTGCACGGGAGAAAGTATGGGGCGATATATCCGTTCCAACGCGACAAAAAGTTGGGAATAAGGATCTTTAATACTGAGCGCCATGCGGATAAACAATCCTATCAACAATACATAAGCTGCTGATTTAATTGTATTCAACACTGCCAGTATAAAATTGGCGATGATGATTTTGACGCTGAATGCGGTAGGTTGCGCTACTAAAGTGATGAAAGTGAATACGATGTAATATAACAACAGTCCTGACACCAGGCAGGCTGGGTCGTATTTTTTTATGGGCAGGATTTTGTGCAGCGGATTGACCAACCAATCGGTTGATCGCTTGCTGAACGCCAAGAGCGCATGATTTTCACTCAAACCCGCCGCTTGCAGGAAGAGGCGTGCCAAACACAGGATGACGATGCCGTCGGCAAGCAATATCAATAAATCTCCGCGCATTTTCAGACGACCTTATATTGTTGTGCCATTTCTTGAGAACGCTTGACGCAGGCTTCAACGCCTTGGGCAATGGCTTCGGCGACGTGGCATGATTTGAACGTTTCGATGGCTTCGTGGGTGGTTCCGCCTTTGGAAGTAACGTTTTGCTGTAATTGCGCGAAGTCTTCTCCGCTTTGTTCTGCCAAGGCAACCGCGCCTTTGAATGTCGCGAGACTGAGGGCGCGCGCATCTTCTTTGCTGAACCCTTGCGCCTGAGCGGCGGCTTGCAGCGCGCTCAGCAGATAAAAGACGTAGGCGGGACCGCTGCCGCTGATGCCTGTAATGTTGTGCAACTTGTCTTCTTCTTCCAACCAAACGGTCAAACCGATGGAACGCATAATGCGGTCGGCGGCGGCGCGATCGGCTTCGGAGACTTCCGCTGCGGCAAACATGCCAGATACGCCCAAACCGATTTTTCCCGGCGTGTTGGGCATGGTGCGGACGATGCGGCGCGTTCCACCAAGGTAGCGACTGAGGGTATCAATAGACAAACCGGCAGCAACGGAGAGCACCAATGCGCCGTTGGCACGAACGTTGCGGCACGCGGCTTCCATATCCTGCGGTTTGACGGCAAGGATTAACACGTCGTCTGAAAGCAGTTCAGGCAGGGATTCGGAAACTTCGACATTCAATTCTTTCGCCAAACGTTCGCGCTTTTCCGCGCCGCGGTTGGCGATGTGGATGCGGTATCCGCCCTGCTTGACCAATCCGCCCGCAATGGCGGCCGCCATATTGCCGCCGCCTAAAAAGTAGATGTTCATAAATTTCCTTAATTTTTTAAATGAGATACATTTTCTGAGGTCGTCTGAAAAGCCGTTTCTACCCAACCGGAAAAATTTCAGACGACCTTTTTACCAACGGACGCTTTCAGGCAGCGATGTTCGGTATAAGCCCTGTTTTTCCAAACAATCCAATCCTTCTTGTTTGAAAGTTTCCGCCAAAGGGCGTTTATCGCGGGTATGCCAAGCTAGTCCGCAAGCTTCAAACTTTTTGATTTTCCTCATGAAATAATCATTAGCTGCGGTACGGTAAGCATTGTCATCAACAGAATAACTCCCGTCTGCAAAACGTGTTCCGCGGAAATCCTCGATAGAAGGCGGCGGCTCGCCTTTAATTTCCCAAAAATCTATTGCTGCCGGCTTTTTAGGCTTACACCAGCCTGATAAGGACTCACATTGATACCAGCCCATCAACCGACAGCCCGTTAAGGTCAAACCAAGCAAAACGACCGAGATAATCTGTTTCACTGACTATCTTTCCCTTTTTGCTCCCGCCTGCCGAAAATCGCGCTGCCGATGCGCACATGCGTTGCGCCGCACGCAACCGCCACAGGCATATCGCCGGACATCCCCATCGACAACACATCCGCGTCAACGCCCGCCGCGTTCAGGTCGGCAAGCAGTTGCTGCATGGTTTGGAACTGATGGCGCAATGCTTCATCATCGCTGTCGGCTTTGGCGACACACATCAACCCGCGTACAACCACATTCGGCAACTTCGCTACTTCCACCCCCAGCGCGACCGCCTCATCGGGCGCAACGCCGTGTTTCGCCTCCTCACCCGCGATATTGACTTCGATGCACACCTGCAAAGGTGGCATTTCGGGCGGACGCTGTTCGCTCAGGCGGCGGGCGGTTTTCAGACGACCTATCGTATGCACCCAATGCGCACGTTCGGCGACAAATTTGGTTTTATTCGACTGCACATCGCCGATGACGTGCCAAACGATGTCGGGCAAATCCGCGAGTGTTTCCGTTTTCTCGTACCACTCCTGAATATAGTTTTCACCAAAATCACGCTGTCCCGCGGCATATACCTCGCGGATATCGTCTGAAGGGAAGGTTTTACTGACCGCAATCAAACCCACTTCGCCCGCCTGCCTGCCTGCCTTTTGCTCGGCTTCGGCAATGCGGCGGCACACCTCCGCATAATTTTGTTGCAATACCGACATGATTTCTTCCTTTATTACATCAATTACAGCGATTTTGAAAATTTTACTTGGTCTGAACGGTTTATGTATTTAAAATAATACAATTTATCGGAACCTGAACAGGGAAATGCCCGGCATTCCGCGTCCGCATTTTAAATCGGGTTCCGCCTCATTATTCTAAACTAAAACAAGGCCACATTATGCAGATTACCGACTTACTCGCTTTCGGCGTCAAAAACAAAGCTTCCGACCTTCACTTAAGCGCCGGAATGTCCCCCATGATCCGCGTTCACGGCGATATCCGCCGCATCAACCTGCCCGAAATGTCCGCCGAAGAAGTCGGCAACATGGTTACTTCGGTCATGAACGACCATCAGCGCAAACTGTTCCAACAAGATTTGGAAGTGGACTTCTCCTTCGAGCTGCCCAACGTCGCCCGTTTCCGTGTCAACGCCTTTACCTCCAACCGCGGTCCTGCCGCCGTCTTCCGTACCATTCCGAGCGCCGTATTGACGCTGGAAGACCTGCGCGCCCCGCGTATTTTCCAAAAAATCGCCGACAACCCGCGCGGCTTGGTATTGGTAACCGGTCCGACCGGTTCCGGTAAATCCACCACGCTGGCGGCAATGATCAACTACATCAACGAAACCCAACCCGCACACATCCTCACCATCGAAGACCCGATCGAGTTCGTCCATCAAAGTAAAAAAGCCCTCGTCAACCAGCGCGAGCTGCACCAACACACCCACAGCTTCGCCAACGCCCTGCGTTCCGCATTGCGTGAAGACCCCGACGTAATCCTCGTGGGCGAGATGCGTGACCCAGAAACCATCGGTCTTGCGCTGACTGCCGCCGAAACCGGCCACTTGGTATTCGGCACGCTGCACACCACCGGCGCAGCCAAAACCGTGGACCGTATCGTCGACGTATTCCCTGCCGGCGAAAAAGAAATGGTGCGTTCGATGCTGTCCGAGTCCCTGCGCGCGGTTATTTCGCAAACCCTGCTGAAAACCCGCGACGGCAACGGCCGTGTCGCTGCACATGAAATCCTCATCTCCACGCCCGCAGTGCGCAACCTGATCCGCGAAAACAAAATCGCCCAAATCAACTCCGCGCTGCAAACCGGTCAAGCACACGGCATGCAAACCCTCGACCAAGCGCTGCAAACCCTCGTCCGCCAAGGCACCATCAGCCCCGACGTAGCCCGCAGCAAAGCGCAAAACAGCGAAAGCATGACCATCGTCTGATCAGCACATTCCATTATCGGGAACAAACAAGGTCGTCTGAAAACGCAGTTTATACAATCAGGAAGCCCGTTTCCCGTTTTCAGACGACCTCCGTAAGGCAGGCACAACACCCAATAACAAACAAACCGCCCGCCGGTCTCAATATTCACTTACTGATAAAGAGTACACAAAATGAGCGAAACAACTCCTTTACACGACTTACTCAGCGAAATGGTGCAAGCCTACTCGCAAAAAAACCAACCGCCGCATATCCCCACCCCCGCCGAAATCGGTACACACCTCCATCCCCTGCTCGACCGCATGTGCGTCGAAGCAGAAAAGCGCGGCGCATCCGACATCTTCATCAGCGCAGGTTTCCCGCCTGCCGTCAAAGTCAGCGGCACTCTGACCCCCGTCCCGCACAAAGCCCTGACCGGCGAAGATACCGCCGCCATCGTCGAATCCACCATGAACCCCGAGCAGCTTGAGACCTTCAACCGCGAATGGGAACTCAACTACTCCGTCCAATCCCGCAGCAACACCCGTTACCGTGTCAACGCCTACCACGAACAAGGCCGCGTCGGCATGGTCTTGCGCCGCATCAACCAAGAAATCCCCGAAATGGAGAGCCTCGGCCTGCCCGCCAAACTCAAAGACCTCTCCCTTTCCCCGCGCGGCCTGCTGATCCTTGCCGGCCCGACCGGTTCCGGTAAATCGACCACCATGGCATCCATGCTCGACTACCGCAACCACAAAATGCCCGGCCATATCGTCACCATCGAAGACCCCATCGAATTCATCTACAAACCCCGCCGCAGCATCTTCACCCAGCGCGAAGTCGGCATCGACACCAACGACTGGAAAATCGCCGTACAAAGCGCGATGCGTCAAGCGCCCGACGTCGTCTGTATCGGCGAGGTGCGCAGCGAAGCCAGTATGGAATACGCCCTCCAGCTTGCCCAAACCGGCCACTTGTGCGTCTTCACCATCCACGCCAACACCGCCGCCCAAACCATCGAGCGTATCATCAACTTCTACCAAGAAGACCGACGCAAACAAGTCCTCATGGATTTGGCGCTCAACCTGACCGGCATTATCGGTCAGCGCCTCGCCATCAAGAAAAACCGCAGCCAGCGTACTGCCGTCGTCGACCTGCTGCTCAACACGCCCGCCATGCAGGATTTGATTTTCAAAGGCGAACTCATGGAAATCCGCGAACTCATGACGCGCTCCGGCACAGACGGCATGCAGACCTTCGACCAACACCTGTTCGAACTCTACATCAAAGGTCAAATCGAATACGACGAAGCCTTGCGCCAAGCCGTTTCCACCAACGACCTGCGCCTGCGCATCCAAATGCACGAAGAAGGCAACGACCCCGACCGCCTCTACGACCGCATCAGCGATTTGAACCTGATTTCGTAAACACCCGATTTCAGCCAAAACAAAGGTCGTCTGAAAAACCTCAATTCAGGTTTTTCAGACGACCTTCTTTCATATTTCCTCGATACCTTTGATCATTTTGTATAGTAGACCTCTTGCGAAAGTATCCTGAAGATTTACAATTCCCAAATGAAATACGAAAACCTAATC
>NZ_VTQF01000011.1:0-6203 GCF_008763935.1 Streptococcus mitis | reverse complement strand
GGGGGTATAGTTCGGTTCTTCGCTGCTTCGGCGGTGGTTGAACGAACTGATAAGTATATCACAGTTGGTCTGATTTTTCGAGGTTTTAAGAAAAGTTTTGATTGACAATGATTTGAAATGCTTTATAATTCGTTTTCGCTCTTTAACAAAACAGATTACCGATAAGTGTGAGTGCGACAGCCTCACACTGTTTGAAAGACAGACAAGATGATGTTTTAGACATTGTCCTGTCGGTTTCTTTGAAGCAGACCAGAAGTTAAAAAGTTAGAGATTGAACATAAGAGTTTGATCCTGGCTCAGATTGAACGCTGGCGGCATGCTTTACACATGCAAGTCGGACGGCAGCACAGAGAAGCTTGCTTCTTGGGTGGCGAGTGGCGAACGGGTGAGTAACATATCGGAACGTACCGAGCAGTGGGGGATAACTAATCGAAAGATTAGCTAATACCGCATATTTTCTGAGGAAGAAAGCAGGGGACCATTTGGCCTTGCGCTGTTTGAGCGGCCGATATCTGATTAGCTAGTTGGTGGGGTAAAGGCCTACCAAGGCGACGATCAGTAGCGGGTCTGAGAGGATGATCCGCCACACTGGGACTGAGACACGGCCCAGACTCCTACGGGAGGCAGCAGTGGGGAATTTTGGACAATGGGCGCAAGCCTGATCCAGCCATGCCGCGTGTCTGAAGAAGGCCTTCGGGTTGTAAAGGACTTTTGTCAGGGAAGAAAAGGATAGGGTTAATACCCCTGTCTGATGACGGTACCTGAAGAATAAGCACCGGCTAACTACGTGCCAGCAGCCGCGGTAATACGTAGGGTGCGAGCGTTAATCGGAATTACTGGGCGTAAAGCGGGCGCAGACGGTTACTTAAGCAGGATGTGAAATCCCCGGGCTCAACCTGGGAACTGCGTTCTGAACTGGGTAACTAGAGTGTGTCAGAGGGAGGTAGAATTCCACGTGTAGCAGTGAAATGCGTAGAGATGTGGAGGAATACCGATGGCGAAGGCAGCCTCCTGGGATAACACTGACGTTCATGCCCGAAAGCGTGGGTAGCAAACAGGATTAGATACCCTGGTAGTCCACGCCCTAAACGATGTCGATTAGCTGTTGGGCAGCTTGACTGCTTAGTAGCGAAGCTAACGCGTGAAATCGACCGCCTGGGGAGTACGGTCGCAAGATTAAAACTCAAAGGAATTGACGGGGACCCGCACAAGCGGTGGATGATGTGGATTAATTCGATGCAACGCGAAGAACCTTACCTGGTCTTGACATGTGCGGAACCCTCCAGAGACGGAGGGGTGCCTTCGGGAGCCGTAACACAGGTGCTGCATGGCTGTCGTCAGCTCGTGTCGTGAGATGTTGGGTTAAGTCCCGCAACGAGCGCAACCCTTGTCATTAGTTGCCATCATTAAGTTGGGCACTCTAATGAGACTGCCGGTGACAAGCCGGAGGAAGGTGGGGATGACGTCAAGTCCTCATGGCCCTTATGACCAGGGCTTCACACGTCATACAATGGTCGGTACAGAGGGTAGCCAAGCCGCGAGGTGGAGCCAATCTCACAAAACCGATCGTAGTCCGGATTGCACTCTGCAACTCGAGTGCATGAAGTCGGAATCGCTAGTAATCGCAGGTCAGCATACTGCGGTGAATACGTTCCCGGGTCTTGTACACACCGCCCGTCACACCATGGGAGTGGGGGATACCAGAAGTAGGTAGGGTAACCGCAAGGAGCCCGCTTACCACGGTATGCTTCATGACTGGGGTGAAGTCGTAACAAGGTAGCCGTAGGGGAACCTGCGGCTGGATCACCTCCTTTCTAGAGAAAGAAGAGGCTGTCGCATTCACACTTATCGGTAAACTGTAGAAGATGCGGAAAAATGCTTGAGTGAAGACAAGATTCGCTTAAGAAGAGAATCCGGGTTTGTAGCTCAGCTGGTTAGAGCACACGCTTGATAAGCGTGGGGTCGGAGGTTCAAGTCCTCCCAGACCCACCAAGAACGGGGGCATAGCTCAGTTGGTAGAGCACCTGCTTTGCAAGCAGGGGGTCATCGGTTCGATCCCGTTTGCCTCCACCAATACTTTCCAAATCAAAGCGAGTTAAAAAGGCAGTGTAACTGCTTTCTTTTTTTCTAAAGAGAAGTCTGATGGTGAATCAGTTTGACGGAAAAAGAAAGGCTGCTATAATAATCAGCTAATTTTGATTTGCGAAGTAAATAGCAATATTGAACGCATCGATCTTTAACAAATTGGAAAGCCGAAATCAACAAACAAAGACAATGTGTCTGTTTTTGATGATTGACCGATTGCAAACGGTCAGTTATCTCCTGAATAGGAAAAGAAAAACAGGTGCAGTATTTGGGTGATGATTGTATCGACTTAATCCCGAAAGACAAAAGGCGGGATTAAGACACAACAAGCAGTAAGCTTTATCAAAGTAGGAAATTCAAGTTTGATGTTCTTGTCAACGGAATGTCAGGCAAAGTCAGAGAAGTTCTTGAAATGATAGAGTCAAGTGAATAAGTGCATCAGGTGGATGCCTTGGCGATGATAGGCGACGAAGGACGTGTAAGCCTGCGAAAAGCGTGGGGGAGCTGGCAATAAAGCTATGATCCCGCGATGTCCGAATGGGGAAACCCACTGCATTCTGTGCAGTATCCTAAGTTGAATACATAGACTTAGAGAAGCGAACCCGGAGAACTGAACCATCTAAGTACCCGGAGGAAAAGAAATCAACCGAGATTCCGCAAGTAGTGGCGAGCGAACGCGGAGGAGCCTGTACGTAATAACTGTCGAGATAGAAGAACAAGCTGGGAAGCTTGACCATAGTGGGTGATAGTCCCGTATTCGAAATCTCAATAGTGGTACTAAGCGTACGAAAAGTAGGGCGGGACACGTGAAATCCTGTCTGAATATGGGGGGACCATCCTCCAAGGCTAAATACTCATCATCGACCGATAGTGAACCAGTACCGTGAGGGAAAGGCGAAAAGAACCCCGGGAGGGGAGTGAAATAGAACCTGAAACCTGATGCATACAAACAGTGGGAGCACCCTTGCGGTGTGACTGCGTACCTTTTGTATAATGGGTCAACGACTTACATTCAGTAGCAAGCTTAACCGAATAGGGGAGGCGTAGGGAAACCGAGTCTTAATAGGGCGAACAGTTGCTGGGTGTAGACCCGAAACCGAGTGATCTATCCATGGCCAGGTTGAAGGTGCCGTAACAGGTACTGGAGGACCGAACCCACGCATGTTGCAAAATGCGGGGATGAGCTGTGGATAGGGGTGAAAGGCTAAACAAACTCGGAGATAGCTGGTTCTCCCCGAAAACTATTTAGGTAGTGCCTCGAGCAAGACACTGATGGGGGTAAAGCACTGTTATGGCTAGGGGGTTATTGCAACTTACCAACCCATGGCAAACTAAGAATACCATCAAGTGGTTCCTCGGGAGACAGACAGCGGGTGCTAACGTCCGTTGTCAAGAGGGAAACAACCCAGACCGCCAGCTAAGGTCCCAAATGATAGATTAAGTGGTAAACGAAGTGGGAAGGCCCAGACAGCCAGGATGTTGGCTTAGAAGCAGCCATCATTTAAAGAAAGCGTAATAGCTCACTGGTCGAGTCGTCCTGCGCGGAAGATGTAACGGGGCTCAAATCTATAACCGAAGCTGCGGATGCTAGTTTACTAGCATGGTAGGGGAGCGTTCTGTAGGCCGATGAAGGTGCATTGTAAAGTGTGCTGGAGGTATCAGAAGTGCGAATGTTGACATGAGTAGCGATAAAGCGGGTGAAAAGCCCGCTCGCCGAAAGCCCAAGGTTTCCTACGCAACGTTCATCGGCGTAGGGTGAGTCGGCCCCTAAGGCGAGGCAGAAATGCGTAGTCGATGGGAAACAGGTTAATATTCCTGTACTTGATTCAAATGCGATGTGGGGACGGAGAAGGTTAGGTTAGCAAGCTGTTGGAATAGCTTGTTTAAGCCGGTAGGTGGAAGACTTAGGCAAATCCGGGTCTTCTTAACACCGAGAAGTGACGACGAGTGTCTACGGACATGAAGTGACCGATACCACGCTTCCAGGAAAAGCCACTAAGCTTCAGTTTGAATTGAACCGTACCGCAAACCGACACAGGTGGGCAGGATGAGAATTCTAAGGCGCTTGAGAGAACTCGGGAGAAGGAACTCGGCAAATTGATACCGTAACTTCGGGAGAAGGTATGCCCTCTAAGGTTAAGGACTTGCTCCGTAAGCCCTGGAGGGTCGCAGAGAATAGGTGGCTGCGACTGTTTATTAAAAACACAGCACTCTGCTAACACGAAAGTGGACGTATAGGGTGTGACGCCTGCCCGGTGCTGGAAGGTTAATTGAAGATGTGAGAGCATCGGATCGAAGCCCCAGTAAACGGCGGCCGTAACTATAACGGTCCTAAGGTAGCGAAATTCCTTGTCGGGTAAGTTCCGACCCGCACGAATGGCGTAACGATGGCCACACTGTCTCCTCCCGAGACTCAGCGAAGTTGAAGTGGTTGTGAAGATGCAATCTACCCGCTGCTAGACGGAAAGACCCCGTGAACCTTTACTGTAGCTTTGCATTGGACTTTGAAGTCACTTGTGTAGGATAGGTGGGAGGCTTTGAAGCAGAGACGCCAGTCTCTGTGGAGCCGTCCTTGAAATACCACCCTGGTGTCTTTGAGGTTCTAACCCAGACCCGTAATCCGGGTCGGGGACCGTGCATGGTAGGCAGTTTGACTGGGGCGGTCTCCTCCCAAAGAGTAACGGAGGAGTTCGAAGGTTACCTAGGTCCGGTCGGAAATCGGACTGATAGTGCAATGGCAAAAGGTAGCTTAACTGCGAGACCGACAAGTCGAGCAGGTGCGAAAGCAGGACATAGTGATCCGGTGGTTCTGTATGGAAGGGCCATCGCTCAACGGATAAAAGGTACTCCGGGGATAACAGGCTGATTCCGCCCAAGAGTTCATATCGACGGCGGAGTTTGGCACCTCGATGTCGGCTCATCACATCCTGGGGCTGTAGTCGGTCCCAAGGGTATGGCTGTTCGCCATTTAAAGTGGTACGTGAGCTGGGTTTAAAACGTCGTGAGACAGTTTGGTCCCTATCTGCAGTGGGCGTTGGAAGTTTGACGGGGGCTGCTCCTAGTACGAGAGGACCGGAGTGGACGAACCTCTGGTGTACCGGTTGTAACGCCAGTTGCATAGCCGGGTAGCTAAGTTCGGAAGAGATAAGCGCTGAAAGCATCTAAGCGCGAAACTCGCCTGAAGATGAGACTTCCCTTGCGGTTTAACCGCACTAAAGAGTCGTTCGAGACCAGGACGTTGATAGGTGGGGTGTGGAAGCGCGGTAACGCGTGAAGCTAACCCATACTAATTGCTCGTGAGGCTTGACTCTATCATTTGAAGGACTTCAAAGATAAAAGCTTACTGACTGATTCAGTCATCACCAAATATATTGATTAAGGCTTTACCGATTTGTACAGTTTAAGTTTGGCGGCCATAGCGAGTTGGTCCCACGCCTTCCCATCCCGAACAGGACCGTGAAACGACTCAGCGCCGATGATAGTGTGGTTCTTCCATGCGAAAGTAGGTCACTGCCAAACACCTATTCTAAGCCCCTGACAGTTGTCGGGGGCTTTTACTTTGTATCGTTGACAGGTTTGGCGAACCGGACATCCCTGCCGCTGATAGCGGCGGTGGGGCGGAATGGGGTAATACTCTGAATGCTCCGGTTGTAGAAGAATGGGCTTTTGAGAATGTGGGTGGGGCCGCTTCGAAATTGAGGTGGGTTCGTAGATGTTGTAAAATCAATACATTAAGAGATAGTAAAGTTGGAAATATTTAAAATTGTTTGAACTAAAATGATGTAAAGTATATGATAATAAAATATATAGTGGTAACGCATTCCAGGCGTTACCGTCCATATTAACGAAATGATAGGAAAACGCCCTTATGAAAAAATTCCTCTTTGCCGCACTCTCCGTTCTGACCGCCTCGCTGTCGCTGGCCGCCGTCAACATCAATACTGCTTCCCCGTCCGAATTGGAAGCCCTGCCCGGCATCGGTCCGGCCAAAGCGAAAGCCATTGCGGACTACCGCCAGCAGCATGGTGCCTTCAAATCGGTGGAAGAGCTCAAAAACGTTAAAGGCATCGGCGAGGGTATCTTCTCCAAACTGAAGGCCGAAGCAACCGTCGCGCCCG